>JAQUNT010000258.1 GCA_028717525.1 Elusimicrobiota bacterium | reverse complement strand
CAGTTCCGGGACCTCCTTGACCGCCTCGCAGACCAGGTCCGCATAGGCCAGGCCCGCGATGTCTTCGACCACCTTCGCGTCCAAGGGCAGGCCGCGGCGGCGCAGATCCGCGCACAGGGCAGCCGCCAGGGCCGCGACGCGCTGCGCCTTATCGGCCATGGAGCCGAGCCGGTTCTGGTAGGTCACGCGCGCCAGCTGCGGCAGCTTGGACTGCAGGGGCGACCTCTCGTCGCGCCCCAGGAAGAAGGCCGCGTCGTCGAGCCGGGCCGTGAGCACCCGTTCGAAGCCCTCGCGGACCTCGGCCTGGCCCTCGGAGACTCCGTCGCGCACGCCCACGAAGGAGGCGATGAGCCCCTCGGGCCCCAGCAACGGGAAGAACTTGAGCTGGCTCTTGAGCACCATCTTGAGGAGCGGGGCGGGCAGGCGCAGGAACTCCGCCTTGAAGCGCCCCACCACCGGGACCGGGTGCTCGGTCATGAACACCGTCTCCTCCAGCAGGCCGCCTTCGAGGTCGAGCCTCCCGCCCGCCTCCTCGGCCGCCTGCTCCAGCCGCTTGCGCAGGGTCTGGCGCCGCTCCTCGCAGTCGGCCAGCACCAGAAGGTCGCGCAGTCTGTCGCGGTACGCGCCGGCCTCGGCCAAAGCGGCGGGCGGCTGGCCCCGGCCGGGCAGGCCCGCGACCTTGCGTCCGCTGCGCACGCCGGCCAGTTGGAAGGGGACGACGCTCTTGCCGTAGAGGGCCGCCAGGCTGCGGATGGGGCGGCCGAAGCGGAAGCGCGACGCCTCCCACTCCAGGGACTTGGGGAACTCCAAGGCGGAGATCACCTCGGGCAGGATGCGGGAAAGGATCTTGAGCGCCGGCTCGCCGGGGATGCGCACCTTGGCGAGCAGGAACTCGCCCTTGGGGGTGGAGACGGTCTGCAGGTCCTCGGGCCGCAGGCCCTGCTTGCGGGCAAAACCTTCGGCCTGCGGGGTGAAGCGGCCCTGAGCGTCCTTGAGCAGGCGCGCCGGGGGCCCCTGCACCTCCTTGTCCAGGGCCGAGGACTTCTCGTCCACGCCGCGCACGAGCACCGCCAGGCGCCGGAGGGTGCCCAGGTTCTGCGCGCCGGAGAATCCCAGCCGGCTCGCCTGCAGCGCGGCCCGGGTCTTCTCCAGCAGCTGGTCCAGGGCCGGCGCCACGAAGCGCGCGGGCAGGGGCTCGGTCCCGATCTCGAGCAGGAGATCCTTAGACATGGGCGGCCTCCTCCTTCTTCTCGTTGAGCTCCAGGTAGAGGTTCATGACCTTCTTGGCCAGGCCCCGCACCCGCGCGATGTACTGGGCCCGCTCCGTGACCGATATGGCCCCGCGCGCCTCCAGCACGTTGAAGAGGTGGGAGACCTTCACCACGCAGTCGTAGGCGGCCAGGGGGAGCTTGCGGGCCGCGATGCGCTCGCCCTCGCCTTCGTACTCGTCGAAGTGGCGCGCCAGCATCGCCGCGTCGGCGGCCTCGAAGTTGTAGGCGGAGAACTGGCGCTCCTGTTCCTTGAAGAGGTCGCCGTAGCTCACCGAGTCGTTGTAGGCCAGGTCGTAGACGTTGTCCTTCTTCTGGAGGTACATGGCGATGCGCTCCAGGCCGTAGGTGATCTCCACCGAGATGGGGAACAGGGGCAGGGAGCCCATCTGCTGGAAGTAGGTGAACTGGGTGATCTCCATGCCGTCGAGCCAGACCTCCCAGCCCACGCCCGAGGCGCCCAAGGTGGGGGACTCCCAGTCGTCCTCGATCCAGCGCAGGTCGTGCTTGCGCGCGTCGAGGCCCAGGGCCTTGAGCGAGCGCGCGTAGAGCGCGGTGATGTCCGCCGGCGCGGGCTTGACGAGCACCTGGAACTGGAAGTACTTGCCCAGGCGGTTGGGGTTGTCGCCGTAGCGGCCGTCGGCGGGACGGCGGCTGGGCTCCACGTAGGCCACGGCCGTGGGCCGGGAGCCCAGGGCGCCGAAGAAGGTGGCGGGGTTGAAGGTGCCGGCGCCTTTCTCCATGTCGTAGGGCTGGATGAGCAGGCAGCCTTCGCGCGCCCAGAATCTCTGCAGCTCGAGGATCACTTCCTGGAATGTCAGCATGGAACGGACTCCTTTAGGTTGCGCAGCTTCGCGGCGAAGAGCTCGAGGCGCCGCGCCACCTCGCCGCAGCGCAGAGGCCTCTCGGCATGCGCTTCCACGTGCTCATGGACCAGGCGCAGGAAGCGCCGCCCGGCCTCGGGCCGCCAGGGCACCTCGCCGAGGCTCTCCAGCGGCGCCTCGTGGAGGGCGCGCCACAGGGGGCCCTCAGCGGGCGGCACGGGCAGTTCGCGCAGGCTGTAGCCGGCGGCCTCGAGGAGCTTGAGGCCGAAGGCCGTTTCCAGCCAGGGGCTGGGCCCCTCGTCGAGGACGCGGAGCCCCCCGCAGAGCAGCCGGTACTTGGCCGGGCAGGGGACGCGCTCGGCCGCCAGCCTCCGGGTCATCTCGCACAAGGACAGGCCGGTCAAGGTGCGCGCCAGGTCCGCGCGCAGGCCCGGGAAGCTCGACGCGATGCGGCCGCCCGTGACGTGCACCGCCGGCGAGCGCGCGCTGAAGAAGAGCCGGTACTCGCCCCAGACCATGGGCTCGGAGAGGGCCTTGAGCTTGCCCGCGGAGCGGTTGACTCCGGCGAAACGCACGCTGAGCAGCCCATGGCCCGCGCTCAGCAGCGCGGCCCAGCGGCCGTATTCGCCCGCGTCCCCGCGGCCGAGCACCACGGCGTCGTCGTTGCGGATCATGGTCGGGTCCGGCCGGCCGCCGCCCGTGCCGGCCCCGGCCGGGTGAGTTCCCGGAGCATGAGCCCGCAGAAGTCGGCCGGCAGCTGCACGAAGAGGCGCCGCAGGGAGGGGGGCGCGCCTTCGAGGACCGGGGCGATGGCGGCGAGGGGGAACCCGCAGAAGAGGAAGTACTTCTCGCCCTCGGGGAGGCGCCGGTAGAATTCGAGCGCGGAGGCCGCATCCATGAGCTTGAAGGCGATGAGCTTGCGCAGGGGTCGCAGGCGAGGCCAGTCCCGGGCGAGCCCCGGGCGGTCGGCCGCGGCCAGCCAGGCGCGCAGATCCCCGTAGGCTCCGGACTCGATGGCGGCGTCGATCCGCCCGGCCGCGTGCGCGCGCATCCGTCTATTATACAGAATAGTGCCGGGCTTCCCCGCGCCGCTCCGGCTAGCGCTTGCCCACCGGGACCAGCAGGCCGCCCAGGCCCTGCGCCTCGACGCGCAGCCAGTCCTCCGCGGCGGCCTTGAATCCGTCCGCGGGCTGGCCGCGGGTGCGGATGCGGATGGGCTCCAGGCGCGCGACGGGCGAGGCCTCCGAGAGCTCGATGGTCCCCGGGCTGCCCAGGATGTCCCCGCGCATCTGCTCCGGGGTGCCCTGCAGCTCGAGGTGATAGAATCCGCCGCCCAGGTGCTCGAAGCGGAAGTCCCCCGCGGAGTCCGGGAAGGCCGCGCCGCTCAGGGAGAACCTGACCTTCCTGGTCACCTCGCTCGTGGTCTCGAGGAAGAGCCCGACGCGCACCGACGAAGCGGGCCGCCCGTCGATGAGCACGGAGCCCTGGACCACGCCGCCGCGCAGGGACTGCAGCGGGGTCACCTCGATCCTCTTCTCGTTGATGGGCCACAGGTTGCCCACCCGTCCGAGCCAGTACTGCGCCCGGGGCTCGTCGTCGAAGCGCGCGAACGCCGCGGAGAAGGCTTCGAAAGCGAGCTGCGCGCCGCCGACTTCCTCGAAGCCCGCGGAGCTGGCGGTCGCGCCCTCGTGCAGGCGCTTGAGCACCGCGAAGCGCTCGGGCGTCAGCGGCCCGGCGGCGATGAGAGCCAGAGCCGTGCGGTAATCCGGGGCGAAGCTCCCGGGCGCGCGCAGGCAGGCTGCCTCCAGGGCCCGGTCCGCGTCCCACCAGAGCAGCCAGCCCCGGCGCACGACGGCCAGAGCATGGCTTGCGAAGACGCCGCGGTAGGCGTGCTCGCGCAGGTAGGCCGCCAGGCGCTCCAGACTCTCGGGAGAGGCGTCGATGCCTTCGGCCGCCTGCTTGCGCCGCTCCCAGTGGAAGTCGGCGCCCGCGGCATTGCGCCGCAGGACCGCCACCTCCACGAAAGCCGCGGCCGAGGACGCGGGCACTCCGGCCGCGGCCACGAGGCTCGCCGGGCCGAAGCCCCAGGCCGAGCGCAGACGCCATTCGGTCAGGGCCGTGGGCGCGGCCCAGGCCAGGAGCAGCGCGGCGGCCGCGCGCAGGCGCAGGCCCTGCAGGTCGGGATGCAGGAGGACCGCCGCCGTGACGGCCAGAGAGGCTCCCAGAGCCAGCGGCAGGCCCGCCGCCAAGGACCGCCCGGCGAAGCCCGTGCCCAGGCGGCCTATGGCTGCGGTCATGGGGACCCACCGCCAGGCGCAGTAGCCTTCCCAGCTGGCGAGCAGAGCCATGGCCGCGCCGGCGAGCAGAGGGGACCACGGTCCGGGGGCGCTCCCTCCGGAGGCGGCCCCCGCGCAGGCGGCCGCGGCGAAGGCCGCGGCAGCCACCGCCGCGCAGGCCAGCGTGAGGAACAGCGCCTGGACGGGCTGCCCCGGGCCGGACTCGACCCAGGTCAGGACCAGCGTGCTGAACAGCGCCAGAAGGAAGAACAGGGCCCAGCGCACAGCGGCCGCCGGATCCGGCCCTCCGTTCTCCTTCGCGCCACCCGCGGCCCGGCCGTGCCGCAGT
>JAQUNT010000257.1 GCA_028717525.1 Elusimicrobiota bacterium | reverse complement strand
CCATCGTCATCGTGGACGTCCGCCTGCCCGATATGCACGGCTTCGACCTGTGCCGGCGCATCCGCCACAGCGCCGGGCTGGCGGCGGTCCCGGTCGTCCTCATCTCCGCCTCCACCCGCTACAGCGACCCGCGCGACCGGGTGGAGGGGCTGCTGGCCGGGGCTGCGGCCTTCCTGCCCAAGCCCATCACCATCGAGGACCTTTGGAGCGAGATCTGCGGCGTGCTCAAGCGGCCCGCGGCTGAGTTCGTCTGAGGGCCGGACCGCCTTTTTTCTTGACTTGGCCTGGTGGTCCTGCTATCATAGGGCTAGACGCATAAGGCTGCAGTCCGACGCCTTCCTCTACAAAATCCCCTCAGGAGACAAGCGATGGCCGAGATCGAATTGACGGACGCCACCTTCCAAAAGGAAGTCCTTGAGAGCCCCCAGCCCGTTCTGGTCGATTTCTGGGCCCCCTGGTGCGGCCCCTGCCGCATGCTGGCGCCCGTGGTCAAGGAGATCGCGGAGGAGTACAAGGGCCGCGTGCGCGTGGCCAAGCTCAATACGGACGAGCACCCCAGCGCGGCCGGCACGTACCGGATCTCCGCCATCCCGAGCCTCCTGTTCTTCAAGGGCGGCAAGGTGGCCGAGCAGCTCGTAGGCGTCCATTCCAAAGCCGAGATCAAGAAGATACTGGAGTCCCTCTTCACCAAGGCCTAGACCGCAGTTCCCGACGTCCTGCATAGACCCGAAGACAGCCGCCGCCGTCCCTGATGAAACCCAGGTTCTACCTCGTCGACGCCCACGCCTTCCTGCACCGGGCCTATCACGCCCTGCCGCCCCTGACCAACTCCAAGGGCGAGCCGG
This sequence comes from Elusimicrobiota bacterium, assembly GCA_028717525.1. Classification (GTDB taxonomy): domain Bacteria; phylum Elusimicrobiota; class Elusimicrobia; order UBA1565; family UBA9628; genus UBA9628. Next base: position 3,886 of record JAQUNT010000257.1, on the reverse strand, counting down.
TGGGGGCGCTCTACGGCTTCGCGCGCATGCTCCTGCAGATCCTCAAGCGCGACCAGCCTGACCGCATGGCCGTCTGCTTCGACCGGCCCGAGCCCACCTTCCGGCACAAGCTCTTCCCCGAATACAAGGCCACGCGCAAAGAGACCGACGAGGACCTGGTCTTCCAGCTCAAGCAGGCCCGCGCCATGGTCGAGGCCATGGGCTTCGTCTGCGTCGAGAAGCCCGGCTTCGAGGCCGACGACCTCATGGCCACCTTGGCCCAGGCGGGCCGGAAGGAGGGCTACGAATCCGTCCTGGTCACCGGAGACAAGGACGTCCTGCAGCTCGTGGGCCCCGGCATCCGGGTCTTCAACCCCTCCAAGAACGTCTTCATGGACCCTCCGCAGATCGAGGAGAAGCTCGGCGTGGGTCCAGCCGCGGTGGTGGACTACCTGGCCCTGACCGGGGACAGCTCGGACAACGTGCCGGGAGTGCGCGGCATCGGCCCGGTCGGCGCGGCCAAGCTCCTCAGGAAGTTCGGCAGCCTGCACGAGGCCATCAAGGCCGCCAAGGCGTCCGACCCCGACATCCCGCCCAAGACCGCCCAGGCGCTCAGGGAGGGGGAGAAGGCGGCGGCGACCGCCACCGAGCTGCTCAAGCTCGACACCAAGGTCCCGGTCGACGCCGAGCCCGCCGCCTGCCGGTTGCCCGAGCCCGATGCCGAGAGGCTCAAAGCCGTGTTCGGCGGCCTGGGATTCACCTCCTTGCTCAAGGAGATGCTTCCCCGGACCGGCGACGGCGCCCCGGCCGAGACGTCTGAATCCGAGGTCCGCGGAACCTCTCGCACCTCGGTGCGAGAGGTTCCCTTCGCGGAGCTGCGCCCCGAGCTCTCCCGCGCCAAGACCCTCACGGTCACGGCGCGGCGCAACCCCAAGCCGGACCTCGCCGCGGGCGCCCTGCTGGCGGCGGTGGGTCTTCCTGACGGGCGCACGGCCGTCCTCGACGAGGCCTTCCTGAAGAAGGACTCCGCCCATCTGACCAAGCTCCTCTCGGGGCCTGCGCTCAAGGTCGGCTACGACCTCAAGGAGACGCGCGCGGCCCTGAAGACCGCCGGCGTGGAGGCTTCCGGGAAGTTCTTCGACTCCATGCTCGCCGCCTACTGCAGCAACCCCGCGGAGTCGGGCCGGCGCGCCGCGGGCAAGGACCTGCGCGCGGACCTCCTCACGGGCGCGGCCGCGGCCCTGGACCACGAGGCCCTGGCCGAGGCCATGGAGCGCGCCGGGGTGCGCAAGCTCTTCGACGAGATGGAGATGCCGCTCAGCGAGATCCTGCGCGGCATGGAGGCCGCGGGCGTGGCCGTGGACGGCGCCTACCTGGGGCGCCTCCTGACCGAGTTCGAGGCCGACATCGCTTCCCTGCGCGACGAGATCGACCGCCTGGCCGGAGCCGAGGTCAACCCCAACTCCCCCAAGCAGCTGGGCGCCCTGCTCTACGACAAGCTCGGCCTGCCCGTGCCGCACGAGACGGCCAAGGGCGGCCGGTCCACGGACGAGGAGGCCCTGCAGATCCTGGCCAAGCAGCATCCCATCCCGGCCAAGGTCCTGGACTTCCGCGAGCTGGCCAAGCTCAAGAGCACCTACATCGACGGCCTGCTGGCCCGTCTGGACCCCAAGGACTTCCGGGTGCGCACCCACTTCGACCAGACCGGCACGGCCACGGGCCGGCTCTCCAGCCTCGACCCCAACCTGCAGAACATCCCCGCGCGCTCTCCGGCCGGGCAGCGCATCCGTCGCGCCTTCGTCGCGGAGCCGGGCTGCCTGCTGGTCTCCGCGGACTACTCCCAGATCGACCTGCGCGTGCTGGCCCATGTCAGCGGGGACCAGACGCTGTCCGACTCCTTCCGCAGGGAGGAGGACATCCACACCCGCACGGCCGGCGAGGTCTTCCACGTGCCTCCCGATAAGGTGGACAAGGAGCTGCGCCGCCGCGCCAAGGCCATCAACTTCGGCATCGTCTACGGCCAGACCGCCTTCGGCCTGGCCGCGGAGCTGGGCATACCGCAGGGCGAGGCCGGGCGCTACATCAAGGACTACCTGGCCCGCTATCCGGGGGTGGCGTCCTGGGTCGAGAAGAATCTGGAGGCGGCGCGCCGCGAGGGCTTGGTGCGCACGCCCTTCGGCCGCGTCCGGCACCTGCCCGAACTGCACGCCAAGAACACGGCCCTGCGCCAGTTCGCCGAGCGCGCGGCCCGCAACACCCCCATCCAGGGGGGCTCGGCGGACATCATCAAGCTGGCCATGATCGCGGCGGACCGGGGCCTGCCCGGCAGGTGGAAGGCGCGCCTGCTCCTGCAGATCCACGACGAGCTCCTCTTCGAGGTCCCGCGCGGGCAGGCCGCCGCCTTCGCAGCCTGGGCCAAGCAGACCATGGAGGGCGCGGCCAAGCTGGACGTGCCCTTGGTGGCGGACGTCAAGGCCGGCGAGAACTGGCAGGATATGGAGGCGGTCAAGGCATGACCCGCTTCTTCTCCAGCGAGCCGCTCAGCCTGCGGCGCATGTCTCCGGGGGTCAAGGCCCTCGTCCTGGCCAACGTGGCGGTCTTCGTGGTCAGCGTCATCGCCGGCGGGGAGTTCGTCCGCCTCTTCGGCCTGGTGCCCAGGCAGGTCCTGCAGGAGCGCTGGGTCTGGCAGCCGTTCACCTACATGTTCGTGCACGGCGGCTTCCTGCACCTGCTCTTCAACGTGTTCATGCTCTGGATGTTCGGCATGACCATCGAGGCCCAGTGGGGCACCCGGGAGTTCCTGAAGTTCTACTTCGTCTGCGGCCTGGGCGTGGCCTTGGTCAAGGTCGCGCTCTGGCCTTACTCCGCCATCCCGCTCATCGGCGCCTCCGGGGCCATCTTCGGACTGCTGGTGGCCTTCGCGATGCTCTATCCGGAATCGGTGGTCTACCTGTACTTCTTCATCCCGATCAAGGCCGCGCACATGGCCATCCTCTGCGGGGCCATCGAGTTCTTCATGATGCTGGGACAGGGCAACGGCGGGGTGGACCACTTCGCGCACCTCACCGGCCTCGGGGTCGGCTATCTCTACATCCGCTGGTGGTGGGTCCTCAAGGTCCGGGTCAAGTCGGCCTGGTCGGGCCTGGCCGCCCCGGAGGCCAAGCCCCGCCGGCCGGCCCGGCCGAGCCGCGCGGCGCAGCCCGAGCCGGAGCGCCCGGCGAGCATGGAGGACGTGGACCGCATACTCGACAAGATCCTCGCCAAAGGGCTCGATTCCCTGACCCCGGCCGAGCGCGAGGTCATGCGGCGCTACTCCGACCGGATGAAGCACTGATGGCAAAGACATTGGCGGTCGGATTGACGGGAGGCATGGGCTCCGGCAAGTCGGAGGCCCTGCGGGCCCTGCGCCGGCTGGGAGCCCGGACCTTGTGCCTGGACGAGGTGGCGCACCGGGTCCTGGCCAAGGGCGGCGCCGCCTACGGGCCCGTACTGCGGTCCTTCGGACCGGCTGTCCTGGGCCGCGACGGGGAGATCGACCGCGGGGCTTTGGGCCGAGCCGTCTTCGCCGCGCCGCGCCTGCGCCGGCGCCTGGAGCGCCTGACCCACCCCGCCATCCTGCGCGAGATGCGCCGGCGGATACGGAAGTCCCGCCGGCACCGGGGACTGCTGGTCGTGGACGCCCCGCTGCTCTTCGAGGCCGGCCTGGAGAAGGAATTCGACCTGACCGCCGTGGTCACCGCGTCCCGGGCCAGGCGTATCCGGCGTCTGCGCCGGCGCGACGACCTGCCGCTGCGCGAGCTGCGCCGGCGCATGGCGGCCCAGCTGCCGCTGGCCGAGAAGGCGCGGCGCGCGGATGTGGTCATCGGCAACGACGGGACCCGGGGCGAGCTGCGCCGGAAGCTGCGCG
>JAQUNT010000256.1 GCA_028717525.1 Elusimicrobiota bacterium | reverse complement strand
TGCTGACCGCGGACCCGCGTCTGACGGCCCCGGAGCACGCGGGCCTGCGCCGGCGCCTGCTGGAGCTCTACGAGGCGCAGTGGGACTGGGTCGACTTGGCTTAGGTGCCACGGGTCAACTTTCTTAACTTTCTCGACTCGTTCAGCCTTTAGGCGCTCTCGAGTTAAGTATTGTGTCCCCGAATTTTATTATGATAGGCCAGCTGCGATGAAGACCATCCTGATCAAGAACGCCCTGCGCGTGGCGCGCATGAACAATACTCGCGACGAGATCGCTGGCTGCGACATCCTCATCGAAGGCAACGTCATCAAGAAGCTCGGCAAGGGCATCAAGGCCAAGGCCGACCGGACCATGGACGCCGGGAACTGCGTGGTCTTGCCGGGCTTCGTCAACACCCACCACCACCTCTACCAGACCCTCACCCGCAACCTGCCCGCGGTGCAGGACAGCAAGCTCTTCGACTGGCTCATCTACCTCTACGAGGTCTGGCGCCACGTGACCCCGGAAGGCGTTCGGGTCAGCGCGCAGGTGGGCCTCGGAGAGCTGCTTCTGACCGGCTGCACGACCTCATCCGACCACTTCTATCTCTTCCCGGGCGGCCAAAGCGCCGACCTCATCGACCGCGAGATCGCGGGCGCCCGCGAGATCGGCATGCGCTTCCACGCCTGCCGCGGCTCCATGTCGCGCGGGCGCTCCAAGGGCGGCCTGCCCCCCGACGACGTGGTCCAGAGCGAAGACGAGATCATGAAGGACTGCGAGCGGCTCGTGGGCAAATACCACGACCGCAAGCCCTATGCCATGACCCGCATAGCCTTGGCCCCCTGCTCGCCCTTCTCGGTGACCACCGAGCTCCTGGAGCTCTCCGCCCGGATGGCCAAGAAGTGGGACGTGCGCCTGCACACCCACCTGGCCGAGACCCTGGACGAGGAGGCCTACTGCCTGGAGCACCACAAGATGCGGCCCCTGGCCTACATGGAGTCCGTGGGCTGGCTGGAGGGCGGACGCTCCTGGTTCGCCCACTGCGTGCACATGAACCAGGCGGAAGCCCGGCTCATGGGTCGGACCAAGACCGGCGTGGCGCACTGCCCGTCCTCCAACCTGCGCCTGGGCTCGGGCATCGCGCCCGCGCGCATGTACCTCCAGCATAAGGTCCCCCTGGGCCTCGGGGTGGACGGCTCCGCCTCCAACGACTGCTGCGACATGCTCGGCGAGGCGCGCCAGGCCATGCTCGTGGCCCGCGTCAAGTCCGGGGTGTCCTCCATGCCCGCGCGCGACGCCCTCTGGATCGCCACGCGCGGCGGGGCCCAGGTCCTGGGTCGCGACGACATCGGAGAGCTCTCCCCGGGCAAGGCCGCGGACCTCGCGCTCTTCGACCTCAGCGGCATCGATTTCGCAGGCTCCCTCTCGGATCCCGTGGCCGCCGTCCTCTTCTGCGGGGCCAGCCACAAGGCCAAGCACGTCTTCGTCGACGGGCGGCAGGTCGTGGCGGACGGCCGGCTCGTCCTCGTCGACGAGGCGGCCCTGGCCCGCAAGGCCAATAAACTGTCCCGGGAGATGCTGGAGAAGGCCGCCTGATGCCCCAGGTCCTGGTCAAGCTCTACACCACCCTGCGCTTGCGCCTCAAGAAGGAACAGGTCTGGCTGGAGGGCGAGACCGCGGCCGACCTGGTCCGGCGCGTGGCCGAGCTCGGCGGGGAGGCGGCGGCCAAGGTCCTCTTCGACGAGAAGGGCGTGGTGCGCAACGAGTTCCTGCTGGCCCTGGACTCGGAGATCCTCGACCGCAACGCTTTGGACCAGGTCCGGCTCAAGGAGGGCAACGTCCTGCACATCTTCCCTCCTATTTCCGGAGGCTGACACCTCAGAAGGAGGCCCGTGGTGAAGAACAACATCCAGCAGTTCTGCTTCCCGGCCAGCGTGCCGGAGGCCCTGCGTTTGATGGCCAAGCTCAAGGCCAAGGCCGTGGTCGTGGCCGGGGGCACGCGCCACACGCGCAGCATAGCCCCGCAGGTCGAGACCGTGGTGGACATCTCCGACCTCCCGCTCAAATTCATCAAGGCCGACAGGTCGGGCCTGCGCATCGGCGCCCTCTGCACCATCTCCGATCTGGAGAAGTCGCCGCTGCTGGCCGGCTGGGCCGGCGGGGTCATCGCCCAGACCGCGGGCCTGAGCAGCAACGCCCTGGCCCGGGGCATGGGCACGGTGGGGGGCAACGTGTGCCGGGCCCACCCCTACAACCATATGCCGCCCGTCTTCCTGGCGCTCGACGCCGCGGCCGTGTACAGCGAGGGCGGCCGCGAGAAGTCCGTCCCCTTCGCCCGCCTGCTGGAGCCCGGCTTCATGCGCGAGCTGGGGCACCGCTGCCTGCTCACCGAGCTGCGCGTCCCGGCCGCGACCAAGTCCTGGTCCGGCGCCACGGCGCGCTTCGCCCTGACCCCTTCGCAGTGGGAGTCCACCGCGCACTGCGTGGCGGCCCTGGACCTGCAGGGCGGCACGGTGCGGCGCGCCGCCCTGGCCGCGGCCGCGCTGCTGCCCCGGGCCGCGCGCCTGCCCAAGGCCGAGGCCGCGCTGACGGGCAAGCCCGTCAGCGAGGAGACGGCCTGGGCCGCGTCCAAGGCCGCCGTCTTCGAGCTCGAGGAGCTCACCGGCCGCGCGGCCGCGAAGGCCTACGCCTGCGAGGTCGCGGGCGTCCTGCTGCGCCGGACCATCCTGGAGGCTTGCCATGGCTAAGAAGAGCGGACGCGGGACCTTGACGGCGGAGAAGGGCGAGCTCGAGATCCGGGTCGAGATCAACGGCCGGCCGCGCTGCCTGCGGGTCGCACCGGGCGAGTACCTCCTCGACGCGCTGCGCCGCGAGGGCTACAAGGGCGTCAAGAAGGGCTGCGACAACGGAGACTGCGGCACCTGCACGGTCCTCTTGGACGGCAAGCCGGTCCTGTCCTGCATGATGTTCGCGGCCCAGGCGCACGGACGCAAGGTCACCACCATCGAGGGGCTGGGCACGCCGAGCCAGCCCCACCCCATCCAGCAGGCTTTCGTGGAGGCGGGCGCGGTGCAGTGCGGCTTCTGCATCCCGGGCATGGTCCTGGCCACCAAGGCCCTCTTGGACGAGAACCCGGACCCGGACGAGGCCGCAGTGCGGAGGGCCTTGGACGGCAACCTCTGCCGTTGCACGGGCTACGTCAAACAGGTGGAGGCGGCGCTCCTGGCCGCCCGGAAGCTCCAGGGGGGGAAACAGCCATGAGCGTCTCGGACAAGCGCGACTTCACCGTCGTCAACCACCGGGTCGAGAAGATCGACGCCCTGGCCCTGGCCTGCGGCACGGCGCAGTTCACGGACGACGTGGACATCCGCGGCCTGCTCACCGGCCGCCTGCTCTTCAGCCCCCACGCCCACGCGCGCATCAAGCGCATCGACACCCGGGCGGCCAAGAAGGTGCCCGGCGTGCTGGCGGTGCTGACCCACGAGGACCTGCCCCGCGTGCGCCACACCACGGCCGGGCAGGGCTACCCCGAGCCCTCGCCCTACGACACCTTGGCCCTCAGCGAGAAGGCCCGCTACGTGGGAGACCGCATCGCGGCGGTCGCGGCCGAGACCCCGGAGGCGGCGGAGGAGGCCCTGGCCAAGATCCAGGTCGACTACGAGCTCCTGCCCGCGGTGCTCGACACCATGGAAGCCATGAAGGAGGGCGCCCCGGTCATCCACGACGAGACCGACTCCAAGAACATCCCGGACGCGGCGCACAACATCTGCGCCAAGTTCGACTTCGAGGTCAAGGAGAGCGAGTGGTTCTCCGAGGCCGACGTGGTCGTGGACCAGTGGTACCGGACCCAGTGGGCCCAGCACTGCGCCCTGGAGCCCCACACCACCATCACGTACTTCGACGGCGACGGCCGCCTGGTCATCCGCACCTCCACCCAGGTGCCCTTCCACTGCCGGCGCATCACGGCCCGGGTCCTGCAGCTGCCGCTCAAGTCCATCCGGGTCATCAAGCCCCGCATCGGCGGGGGCTTCGGCTCCAAGCAGGAGGTGCTCCTGGAGCCGGTCTGCGCGGCCCTGACCCTGGCCACGCGCCGGCCGGTCAAAATCGAGCTCTCGCGCAGGGAGACCTTCATCTCCTCGCGCACGCGCCATCCCGCCGTGATCCGCCTCAAGACCGGGGCCAAGAAGGACGGCACCATCACGGACGCGCACATGGAGGTCTATATCGACAACGGGGCCTACGGGCCCCACGGCCTGACCGTGATGATGTGCTCGGGCTCCCACACCCTGCCCATGTACCAGGCCAAGAACACCCGGTTCGTGGGCCGCGCGGTCTACACCAACCTGCCGGTGGGCGGGGCCTACCGGGGCTTCGGCGCCACCCAGGGCTTCTTCGCCTGGGAGAGCCAGATGGACATCATGGCCGAGAAGCTGGGCCTGGACCGCATCGAGTTCCGGCGCAAGAACTACATCCGCTCCGGCGAGGGCTCGCCGGTGTTCAAGGCCATGGGCGAGGGCCGCGAGGGCGTGGAGCAGCGCATCGCCTCCTGCGGCATGGACGAGTGCATCGTCAAGGGGATGGAAGCCTTCGGCTGGGAGGAGAAGAAGAAGCGCAACCAGGATCAGACGGGGCTCAAGCGCCGGGGCCTGGGCTGCGCCTGCCTCATGCAGGGCTCGGGCATCCCGGAGGTGGACATGGCCGCCGCCTCCATCAAGATGAACGAGGACGGCTCCTTCAACCTGCACATGGGCG
>JAQUNT010000255.1 GCA_028717525.1 Elusimicrobiota bacterium | reverse complement strand
TCTTCGAGATCTGCCGGAAGTGCGCGGGCGGCGAGGGGGCGACCACCGAGCCGCCCCGGGGCCGGGCCGCGCGGCTGCCCAAGGCCTTCCACGACTTCGCGAGGGTGATGAGGTCCTGGGGCCGGTCGTAGGTCAGGCGCGCAGGCGCAGGGCGCCTATGCCCCGGCTGACCTGGGCAGGGTCCGCGATGAACTCCCGGCGCGAGCCGGGCAGGCGGGACTCCCGCCAGAAGCGGCTGACCTCGGCTCCGAGCTCCTCGCAGCCCGGCTGGATGTCGTGGAACGCGACGATCCCGCCGGCCTTCACGAACCCGGCGTAGAGCTCGAAATCGGAGCGCACCCCCGCGAAGGAATGATCGCCGTCTATGAACAGGAGGTCGAGCCGGCGTCCGGCCAGGGCCCTGGCGAACTGCGTCCTGACCGCGGGCGAGCGCGAATCGCCTTCTATGAGGCGCAGGTCCTGCCCGGGTCCTCTCATGGCCTCGAGCAGAGTCCGATGCAAGGCGCCCCGGGTCAGGCCGGGGATGGTGCCGCTGAGGGCGCCTCCGGGCAGGTCCAGGCTGATGACCAGCGCGTCTGCGGCCGCGGCGCGGCAGAGCAAAGCGAGGCTCCCGCCCTTGCCCCGGCCGATCTCGGCCACGGCGCGCGGCGGCCGCGGCAGGCATTCCCGGAGGAAGGGGATGATCTCCGCGCGGTTCTGGAGGGCGCCGACCAAGGCGCAGCCGGGGCCGAAGACGAAATCCGCGGTCTCTGCGAGGCCGGCGCCCGAGAGCGCCTTGAGCTTGAGCAGGCAGTACGCGTAGTAGGCCGCCGCCGGCAGTACCAGCGCGGCGGCGGCGGCCAACGCGGGCCAGACGCCGAACGCGGCCGCCGCGGCCAGGTCCGCCGCGACGAGCATGAGAGCGGCCAGAGACAGGGCCCCAGCGTCGCTCGGCGGCGCTCCCGCCCGCCGCCGATAATAGCCGGTCATCTGGCGCAGCTCGATCTTCGACATGAAGAGGAATATCCCGAGATTGCGGGTCAGGAACGAGGCCAAGCCGTAGCCATGGAGATGGTAGACGCGGGAGGCCGGCTCGTAGGCGATCTTGTAGCCCGCGGCCTGCACCTGCGCCGACCAGTCGATGTCTTCGCAGAGGCTCATGGACTCGTCGAAAGGATAGCGCTCCCAGAGGCTGCGCCGCAGGCTGCCCGAGGTCCCGAGCCATCTGGGGTCGTGGGAGTACTCGGCCCGGCGGTCGCCGAAGCACAGGGCCGCGTACAGGGCGTCGAAGAGGTTCTTGTTCCAGGCCGGATTGATCCAGCGCGAGAACACCCCGGCGACCTCGGCGTCGGCGTCCAGGGGCGAGGTGAGCTCCTCCAGCCAGTGCTCGTCGGCCGGGATGGCGTCCCCGGAAAGCCGGACGACGTAGTCGCCGCGCGCCTGCGCTATGCCGAAGTTGACGGCCTTGGCATAGTTCAGGACCGGGCTGCGGTACTTCAGGACCCGCACGGGATAGCGGCCGTAGACCTTGAAGGCCTCATCCCCGGAACCCACGTCCACCACGATCACCTCGAAGTCCTTGCGGCGCTGGCGGAAGACGGCGTCGAGCAGGCGTGCCGAGGCCCCGGGCCGGTCCAGTGTGTTGATGACGATGCTGACCTTGGGCGGCTTGGTCGGCGGGGGCATGGTTGGTCGAGGCCATTCTATGATATGCCTCGCCGGAGTGACAAACCCCTCCGGGCCGCGGCGCGTCGCATGCGCGCGCATATTGGTAGAATCCCCGCATGCGGTATCTCGACCCCGTCGCCCTGGCCAAGCTGCGCAGCCTGCGCTTGAGCCCGCGCCGCATGACCGCCGAGGGGCACCTCCCCGGCCGCCACCGCAGCTCGGCCCGGGGCATCTCGCACGAGTTCGCCCAGCACCGCGCCTATGTCCCGGGCGACGAGATCAAGGCCATCGACTGGAAGGTCTTCGCCCGCCAGGAGCGCTTCTACGTGCGCCAGTACCAATCCGAGAACATCCTGACCGGGATGGTGCTGCTGGACGCCTCGGGCTCCATGGCCTACGCGGCCGGGGGCCGGCCGGCCAAGTGGGAGAACGCCTGCCGCCTGGCCATGGCGGTCTCCTTCCTCGTCCTCGCGGAGGGCGACTCCGTGGGCCTGGCCACCTTCGACGCGCGGCCGCGGGAGTTCGTCCCCCCGCGCGCCAGCTTCGGACAGCTGGAGGTCCTCGATTCCGCGCTGGACCGCTGCCGGCCGGAGGGCGAGACCGACCTGGCCGCCGCCCTGGAGGCCGCGGCCGCCCGCATCCGCCGCCGGTCCTTGGTCGTCCTGATCTCGGATCTGCTCGGCGACTGCGAGGCCATGCTCAAGGTGATCAAGGCCCTGCAGGCCCGCCGCCACGAGCTGATGGTCCTGCAGGTCCTCGACCCCGCGGAGCGGGACTTCGGCTTCGAGGGACCGACCGTGTTCCGGGGCCTGGAGGACCGGCGGGAACTCTTCTGCGACGCCTCCTCCCTCCAGGAAGCGTATCGCGAAGCCTTCTCCCGCCAACAGAGGCTCTATGAGGCGGGCTTCCACGGCGCCGACATCTCCTTCCTGAGCTTCTTCTCCGACCGCCCCTGGGAGGACGACCTGGCCCGCTTGCTGGGCCGCGGGGCGCCGTGACCTTCAGCGATCCGGCCGTGCTCTGGGCCCTGCCCCTGGGGGCCGTCCCTCTGCTGCTGCATCTGCTCTCGCGGCGCCGCGCTCTCCAGGTGGAGTTCTCGGACCTGTCTTTGCTGCGCCGGGTCCAGGCCCAAGCCTTGCCGCGCACCAGGCTGCGCCAATGGCTCCTGGCCGGGGCCCGGTGCGCGGCCGTGACGCTCCTGATCGCCGCCTACGCCGGTCCTGTGCTGGAGCCCCAAGCCGCCGTCCCTGAAGATCCGGCGGGCGCCGCCGGCCCGGGCGGCGGCATGGACCTCGTGTTGCTCGTCGACCGCTCCTACTCCATGGGAGTCGTCAGCCAGGGCCGCACGCGCGCCGCCGCGGCGCGCGAGGCCGCGGCGGGTTTGCTGCGCAGCCTGCGCCCCTACGACCGCGTCGCCTGCGCCGCCTTCGCCGAGGGCGTGGAGACGGCCGGCCCCCGGCTCGACTGGATGACCCCCAGGGCCTGCCAGGAGCTCATCGACCGCTCCCCGCCGGGCTGGGGCGCCACGGATTACGGCCCGGCCCTGCGCGCGGCCTACGCCCTGCTGGTGAACTCCCGCAGGGACCGCGCCGTCCTGCTCCTCAGCGATGGCGCGGCCCACGGCCTGCGCGCGGATATGCCGCCTCCGGAGCCCGGGACCGGACTCTACTGCCTGTCCTGGCCCCCCCCGCCCTTCAACGCGGCGGTGCTCTCCGCGCGGCCGGAGCGCGCCGGCGGTACCGGAAGTTCCGCAGCTGACCAGCCGGCCCTGCGCGTCAGGCTGTGGGCCTCGGCGGATGCGGGCTCCGCGCTGGACCTCTGGCAGGAGCGCGCGCGGCTGGGAGCCAGCTCCGTGGCGCTGCGGGGGCAGGGTGAGACGGCCACCTCGCTGTCCTTGCCGGCGCCCACGAGCGTCAAGGCATCTCCTGACGACGCGCGGGGCGTCGGCGCTCCCGCGCCGACGTGGTCCGGCCGCGTGGAGCTGCGTCCGGACGCCTTGCCGGCCGACGACGCCTGCTACTACTCCTTCCGCCATCCCCGCCGCCCCCGGCTGCTGGTCCTCTACGGCGACCCCGCTTTCCTGCGCTCGCCGCACGCCGGGTACTTCCTCCATGACCTCTTCGCCGGCGGCGGCAGGCGGCTGCTGGGATGGGACGCGGATTTCGCGGAGTCGGACCGGCTCAGTTGGTCCGGCTCGCGGCTCGCGGACTACGACGCGGTGGCGCTGGCCGAGCCGCAGTCGCTCTCCGCCTCGGCGGCCGCGGCGCTGGAGGCCTATGTGAGGCAGGGCGGAGGGCTGTGGCTGCAGCCGCCCGGCCGCGGGGAGGCCGCCGCGCTCAAGGTCCTGTCGCGTTGGCTCCCGGTCCAGGTCTCCGCCGCGGCCGAGCCGGAGCTGGTCCAGGGCCTGCGGGTGGGGCCGGGAGGCCCGTTCTCCTCCTGGCGCGAGTTCGAGCTGGATAAGGTCACGCTGACCCGCCGGCTGGACCTGGCACCGCGTCCGGGCGGCCGGGTCTGGGTCCGGGCTCCTTCCGGCGCCGCGCTCCTGGCGACGGCCGGGTACGGCGCCGGCCGGGTGGCGGTCTGGGCCGCTCCGCTCGACGCCGTGTCCGGCAACCTCCCGGTCAAGCCCGTCTTCGCCGCTCTGGTCTCCGCGTCCCTGTCTCTGCTGCGCGAGCCCCCGGCCCGGTCGAGGAGTTCAAGACGACGGTGGGCGAGCCCATCGTCAGGACCTGGACGCGCCAGGAGGCGGCGCCGGCGCGGGTGCGGCTGCGCTCCCCGGAGGGGCGCGTCGCCACCCTCTGGGTCAAGGACCGGCGGGTGGCGTTCTCCGAGACCCGCGGACCCGGCCTCTACGTGATGGAGGATGAGCGCGGCCGCAGGGCCTACGCCGTCAACCTCGAGCGCGGCACCCGGGAGAGCGACCTGGCGCCGGCCGCCTCCGCCCCCTGGCGGGGCCTGAGCGTGGAGAGCCTGCGGGATGAGTTCTGGCTCAAGGTGCGGGGCCGCGAGGCGCGCGGCGCGGTCCTGGCCGTGGCCGCCGCCTGCCTCGTCTTCGAGATTCTCCTCAGCCTGCCGCGGGCCTTCATCCTCGTC
>JAQUNT010000254.1 GCA_028717525.1 Elusimicrobiota bacterium | reverse complement strand
GCCTAGGAGGCCTAGGGCGCCTTCACCACAGCCCGCGCAGGCGTTCGCTGCAGTAGGGGCAGCGGCCGCCCTTCAGGGCGTTCTTGACGATCTGGTAGCCCTGGCGCTCGATGAGGGTCTTGCCGCACTTGGGACAGGCCGTGTTCTCCATGGGGTGGCCGGGCACGTTGCCTACGTAGACGTAGCGCAGGCCCGCGGCCTTGGCGATGCCGTAGGCGCGCACCAGGCTGGCCACGGGCGTGGGCGGCACGCTCTTGAGCTTGTACTGGGGGAAGAAGCGGGTGAAATGCACAGGGGTGTCGGCCCCGGCGTTCTCCTTGAGCCAGAGGCACATGCGCTGCAGGTCCTTGGGGTCGTCGTTCTGCCCGGGTATGACCAGGTTGACGATTTCCAGCCATTTGCCGCTCTGCTTGACCGTCTTGATGGAGTTGAGGACGGGCTCGAGGTCCGCGGCCGCCATCTCCTCGTAGAACTTCTCGGTGAAGCCCTTCAGGTCGATCTTGACCGCGTCCAGCACCTTGAGCAGCTCCTTGAGGGGCTCGGTCTCGATGTAGCCGCTGGAGACCATGGAGGTCTTGAGGCCCTTCTCATGGGCGAGCTTGGCCACGTCGTACATGTACTCGTAGTACACCGTCGGCTCGGTGAAGGTGAAGCAGATCGAGGAGACCTTCTCGTGGAGGGCGACCGCGACCGCCTGCTCCGGGCTGACCTCCCGGTACGGGACGTCCTCGAACTTGGCCTGCGAGATCTCCCAGTTCTGGCAGAAGCGGCAGCGCAGCACGCAGCCCACCGTGGCCAGGACCAGGCGCCGCGTGCCGGGCAGGAAATGGAAGAAGGGGGCCTTCTCGATGGGCTCGTTGCCCAGCGAGCAGGGCTTGCCGTAGGTGATGAGGTAGAGCTTGCCGCCCCGGTTCTCGCGGATGCCGCAGGTGCCCCGCTTGCCCTCGGGGACGATGCACTTGCGCGGGCAGAGCCGGCACTGGACCTGGCCGTCGAAGAGGGTCTTGTAGAAGCGGCACTCGTGGCCGGGAGGAGCCTTGCCGGCGGACCAGTTCCAGGAGGCGAAAGCCATGCCCGAGAGGAGCAGGGCCCCGCAGACCCGCAGGAGCCGGCGCTTCACGGCTTCTCCTCCAGCGCCGCGGCGCAGAGCGCGAAGGTGGCGAGCTTGAGCAGGGCCGTGCCCAGGCAGACGCTGCGCAGGCCCAGCACCGGCAGGAGCACGGCCCCGCCGGCCACCGCGCCCAGCCAGCCGCCGAGAAGGTCCCAGGAATACAGCGCGGACATCCCCGCGCCGCCCAGCCGGCAGGCCAGCGGGAACTGGGCCCCGGTCAGGGCGCCGGAGGCGAGGCAGAGCAGCAGGAAGGCCGCTTTCATGAGGCCGTCAGGCACGGAGGTTCCGGCCAGAGCCTGGAAGGCCAGGGGCAGGGCCGCGGAGAAGAGCACCAAGGCCAGCTCCGAGATGAGGAAGGCGCGCCGCGAAGGGCGGGCGCCGCGGGAGAGCAGGAGGCTCGCCGCGGCCGCGCCAGCCATGAACACGGAGACCAGGATCCCGATCCACAGGTAGACATAGCCATAGAGCGCCTGGAAGGCGAACGTCAGGGTCATATTATAGACCATGCCGGCCCAGCCCGTGGCCGCGATGGCCAGCGGGGCGGCGATGGGGCCGAGCCCGCGGCTGCGGCGCTGCCAGGCCCAGGCGGCCAGGGCCAGCAGGGCCAGGACCCCTGCCAGCCGCGCCACGGTCAGGGATTCGGCCCAGACGAATAGGCGCGTTCCGAGAGGCGAGAACATGGCGTTCCAGTTGCCCAGCTCATGCCGCACGGCCCGCGGGTTGAAGTCCCGGTTGACCCCGGCCCGGGCCGCGACCGGAGCCAAAAAGCCCTGGAACATGTCGGTCCACTGCGGCTCCAGGCGCAGGGCGAGCTGCTGCGGGCCGACGAAGCCGGTATGGATGCGGCGCTGGCGCAGGCGCCCGGCCAGCAGGCCGGCGTCGAGCCGGGACAGGCCCGGCTCCACGGAGGCCAAGACGATGTTCGTGTCGCCGGGGATGGGCCGCACCGCGGCGAAGACCTCCGCGGCCGCCTGCAGGACGCAGGAGTTGAGGCTCGCCAGATTCGGCTCCAGGAAGGCCGTGGACCCGGGCAGGGAGAAGGCGAGCAGGCCGCCGGGCTTGAGCCGGGCCGCGGCCATGGCGAAGAACTCGCGCGTGAGCAGCCGGTTGGCCTGGAGGCTGTCCGGCCGCGGGGCCCCGAGGATGATGGCGTCATAGCGGCGGGCCCCGTCCTTGACGAAGAGGCGGGCGTCCACGCGGTGGACGCTCACGCGCGGGTCCTTGAGCTCGCCCTCGGCCAGGGGGGCGGCGAAGCGCGCCAGGGCGGCCAGGAGGAGGGGGTCGCGCTCCGCGTAGTCCACGCGCCGGACCGGGTGCTTGAGGACCTCGCGCAGCAGCCCGCCGGAGCCGCCGCTCAGGACCAGGACGTCCTCGGGCTTGGGATGGGCCAGGAGCGCGAAATGGGCGAGTTCCTCGGTGGACTCGATGTCCGGCACAGGGGAGGTGGCGGCGACCTCCCCGTCGGTCAGGAAGGTGGACTGGCCCTCGTTCTCGAGGACCGTGATGTTCCCGTAGACCGAGTTGTCGTAGAACACGACCCGCGAGCCGGGCCACTGGCCCCGCACCGAGGCGCGGTGCAGGGCCGCTGCGGCGGGCCCCAGGGCCAGGACCGCGGCGGCCGCTGCGGCGAGTCCGTAGAGGGCGGCGGACCGGGGCTTGCGCTCCTCCCGGCCGGAGGCCAGCGCCAGGAGGCAGAAGAGCAGGTCCAGGGCCGAGACCGCCAGCACGATGCGGAAGGACTGGAAGCGCGGGATGAGCCAGAAGGTGAGGATGAGGCCGCCCAGCAGGGTCCCGAAGGTCTCCCAGCCGTAGACCATGCCGCCGGGGTCGCGGCCGCGCTCCTCGCGCTGGCGCATGCGCCCGGCCAAAGCGAAGAGCGCGCCGTGGGGGACGCTGACGCAGGCCAGCACGGCCAGCGAGGCGCCGAACATGGCGGCCAGGCTCAGGGCTTCTCCGGGCGCCGCTCCGCAGAGCGCCCTCAGCCCGCGCGTGGCGTAGAGGGCGGCGGGCAAGGCTGCGGCGAAGAAGGCCTGCCAGAGGGCGAAGGCCGCGGCCGGCCGCTCGGACCTGGCCCAGAGCCTGCCGGCCAGGGCGCAGCCGAGCGCTTCGAGGGCCAGCCAGTTGCCCAGGTATACGCCGATGGCCAGCTCGTTGCCCGAGGCGACGACCAGGAACTCGCGCAGGAGCACGATCTGGGCCGCCAGGCCGCTGGCGCCCACGACGAGCAGGAGGCAGACGAAGGTCATCCCCTCCATTGTAATAAGTATTGCGTCCCGAAATCGGGATCCGGTCTGGGTGCCTACGGCTGCTTTTTCGGCGTGGGGGGGCGGATCTCGCGGGTCAAGGCCTTGAGCCAGGACTTCTTCTTGTGGTCGTAAGTCTTGACCACCACCTTGTCCTGATAAAGGAAGAGGGAGTCGATCCAGATGGTGTCGTGGCTGGTGGTCCCGTGGTCCTTGTCCGACAGGTAGGAGCGGCCGTCCATGTCGCTGTTGTGGATCTCGGCGACGCGTCCGTCGTAGAGGTTGATCTTCCGGTCCGCGAACCTGGCGTTGGTGGCGGCGATGTGGGTATGGCCGGAGACCCACATGAAGACCTGGGGGTTCCGGCGCAGGAGCTCGCGCAAGAGGTCAGCGGGCTGGGCGAAGAAGCTGGGCCGGCCGGAGACCTCGTTTTCGCTCTGGATGGTGCCCTCGAGCGGCGCGTGGAAGAAGATGATTGTGGGGGCGTCGGGGCTGCCCTGGAGCTCGTCCTGCAGCCAGCTCAAGGTGGCGCTCGACATCACGGTGAGCAGGTCGGAATCGAGGTCGTCGTTGGAGATGAACAGGCAGAGGTAGCGGCCGAACTTCTTCGCGTAGTGCGTGGCGGGCAGGTTGAAGGTGTCCTGGAAGAGCTTGAGCTTGGCCTGGCGCTCGGCGGGCGTGCCCTTGCGCATCTTGCCGTCCGGGTCGAGGCCGTAGATGTAGTCGTGGTTGCCGGCGATGGGATAGATGGGCTTCTTGAGCTTCGCGAAGAACTTCTTGGCGAAGGCGTACTCGGCCTCCGTGCCCGCGGTCTCGGTTATGTCTCCGGTGAGCGCGACGGCGTTGACATCCTTCCACTTGTTGACGGTCTCGAGGACCTTGGTCTTCTGCGCGACATTCTGCCCGGGCAGGTGGGGGTCGGAGAGGACGACCAGGCGGGTGTAGGCGCGCTGAGCGGCCGGACAGTACGAGGCCAGGCCTGAAAGGACGGCACAGAGACAGAGGAAGGCCCACGGGAAGCGTTTTGGCATGGAGCTAGGTTATCAAAAAGTCCGGAAACCGGGCCTGGGCCCAAAGGCCCATGACCGGGCTTTCCTGCATAACTATACTCTTCAGGACTATGTTGTCCTTTCGCTTCCTAGCGGCCCTAGGGGCCGCCGCTTGGCTCCTGCCCGCCGTCGCGGCCGCGCAGGCGAGCCGGAGCGAGGCCCGCTTCGCCGCCGAAGCGCTCTCCTCTCCGCGCTACGGGGCCATGCTCGAGGAGCCGTCCGCCGAGGACCTGCTGCGCGACCACGCCCATGCGGTCGCGGCGCTCATCCGGGGCCGGCTCTCCCGCGGCGAGTCCCTCACGCCGGAGCTCCTATCCGAGGCCAAGCACCTCCAGCGC
>JAQUNT010000253.1 GCA_028717525.1 Elusimicrobiota bacterium | reverse complement strand
AGGACTTGTCCATCCCGGCCGGGGAGAGGGCGGCCAACTCCGCCGCGAGCTGCTCGACGGGTTCGCTCGTGAACGCGGTGCCGTTGACGTAGGCCACCTTGGCCGCCTGCTCGGCCAGCGCCCGGCCGAGCTCCTCCACCCCGTGGCCCACGTTGGCCACGAAGGCCCCGCCCGCGGCGTCCAGGTAGCGCTTCCCCGTCTCGTCGATGAGGAAGCAGCCCTCCCCGCGCACGATGCAGGGCATGGACCGGCGCAGGTTGCGGTAGAAGACCGGCGAATACGGGTAGCGGCGCTCCGCGGCGACGGGCATCGGATCCTCCTGCCGGCTCATTCCGCCTTTTCGCCCAGCTCCGCGGTCCTGACCGCGGCGGCGCCGACGCCGGCCCAGGGCCGGCCGTCAACGCCTACGAGCTGGTCGCTGAGCCAGGAGATGGGCTGGGGCTTGTAGGCGACCTCGATGAAGTCCCGGCAGCCGGCCTCGTAGGCGGCCCGGACCGCCTCGCAGTGCCGCTCCAGGTGGTCGGCCTGCTCCACCAGCAGCGACTTGATGCGCGCCGGGTCGGATTCGGCGCGCCCGGAGGTGCCCATGAAGACCGGCGCCTGCGGGGTCCGGACCGTGATCCTCTCCACCGCGGCCTGGAGCGCGGGCCGGCACGGGCTGAAGGCCGCGGTGTGATACGGGCCCTCGACCTTGAGGGTTATGACCTTCATGGGCCAGCCTTCCTTCTTGACGTGCGCCGCGAAGGCCTCGATGTCGGCCCAGCACCCTCCGATGGTGCCCTTGCCCACGGTGTTGTGCAGGGCCAGGGATACCCCGGGGAAGGCCGCGATGCGCTCCTGGAAGTCGGCCAGCCTCTTGGTGATGACCGCGGCCATGCCTTGGGGCGCGGCGAAGGTCTTGCATACGTCGGAGAAGGCCTGGGCCCGGGCCCGGATGAAGAGCCCCGAGTCCTCCACGCTCACCGCCCCGGCCGCGACCAGAGCGGCGACCACGCCCATGGAGTGGCCGACCGCGCCGCAGAGCTCGAGCTCCGGGTGCGCGGCCCGGTAGGCGAACCAGTTGCCCAGGTGGTGGGCATGGATGGCGCGCTGAGCGTTGAAGGTCTTGGCCAGCTCCGCGTTGGGCATCTCCGTGGTGAGGTGCTCGAGGTCGCCGCCCAAAGACGGCTCCAGGCGCTTGAGGATGTCCCGGGCCGCCGGGATGCGCCAGAGCGACTGGCCCATCCCCTGCGCCTGCACGGATTGTCCGGCGAAGAGCACGCAGAATCTCTTGTTCATGGGGGCTCCTAGAGGTCCGTCCCCGCGTCGACGCGCAGCACCGCGCCGGTGATGGACTCGTTCTCGACGAGCTGCCAGACGGCCTGGGCCACGGCCTCCGGGGTGGCGAAGCGCGCCAGCGCCGCTCCGCCGCGGAGCTGCTCCCGCACCGCGTCCGGGACGTCGGCGGTCATGGGCGTCTCGACGAAGCCGGGCGCCACCGCGTTGACCCGGACCCCGCCGCGGCCCAGCTCGAAAGCGAACTGCCTGGTCAGCGCCTCCAGGGCGGCCTTGGAGGCGCGGTAGGCGGCGCCGCCGGTCAGGGCGTGCCCGGACAAGGTCGAGGAGACGTTGACGATGGCCCCGCCGCCTCGGCCCATCATGGCCTTGCCGAAGAGCTTCATCAGGAAGAGGGGGGCCTTGAGGTTGACGGCCATGATGCGGTCGAAGGAGTCCTCGCGGATGAGCAGGCCCGGCTCGTAGGGCTTGTCGATGCCCGCGGCGTTGATCAGCACGGCGGGCTCGCCCTGCGCCAGGACCGCGTCGAGCAGGGCCTGGCGGCCCTCGGCCGCGGCGAGGTCCGCGGCCACCACGAAGGAACCGGGGAGGCTCCGCGCGAGCTCCTCCGCCGCGCCGCGGCGCTCCCGGCAGTGCAGGGCCAGGCGCAGGCGGCCGGACGCCCGCTGGGCGATGAGCGCGGCCACGGCGCGGCCGATGCCGCCGGTGGCTCCGGTGACGGCCGCGATGGCGGCGGCCACGGCTAGAGGACCTCCAGCAGGCCAGCGCCCCAGGCCAGCCCGGAGCCGACCACGGCGTAGACCACGCGGTCGCCGGCCTTCAAGCGCGGCAGGCACTGGGCCAGCACCGAAGGCACGCCCGCGGCCGCGGTGTTGCCCTGGTCCTGGACGTTGCGCAGGTGGCGCTCCTCGCCGGCCCCCAGGGCTTTCACGATCTTGCTCTGCAGCATGAAGTTGTTCTGGTGCGAGATGGTGTAGAGCGTCGCCAGGTCCAGCCCGTGGCGCGCCACCGCGGCTTGGAAGAGCTCGCAGGTCTTGGCCAGGGCGAACTCCTTGACCGCGGCGCCCTTCTGATGGAAGTGTCCGGCCGTGTCAATGACCACGTCGTCGGCGCCTTCGGGCTTGGTGCCGAAGTCCACGGGCGTGACCTGCAGCCGCCCCGGGCGCTTGGCGGAGAGCACCTGGGCCGCGGCCCCGTCGCCCCAGATGTAGCCGTCCATGCAGCGGGCCGTGTAATCGGTGCGTGTGGTGTAGGCCGAGGTCTGGACGGCCAGCACGTACTCGGGCAGGCTGGGCTCCATCTCGCAGAGCAGCTGCATGTGGCGGGCGAAGCTGGAGCAGGAGGTGTTGGCGTCGAAATGCGGGCCGGAGCCGATGCCCAGGGCCTTGGCCACCAGGTTGGCCGTGCTGGGGATGGTCTCGAAAGGGGTGTCGTTGTTGGCTACCACGAGGCCGATCTGCTCGGCCTTGACGCCGGCGTGCTCCAGGGCCTGGCGGGCCGCCTGCGCCCCCAAGGTGACGGGGGTCTGGCCTTGGCTGCGGGCCAGGGCGATGGCGGCCCGGGGGTCGGCGTTCTTGGTCTGCTTGATGTAGTCCTTGCTGAGTACGGTGAAGCGCTTGTTGATGCCCAGGCGGCTCTTGACCCAGTCGGGGCCCAGGGCGATGCCGACTTCCTTGTGGAGGAACTCGTTGTCGAGTTCGGTCTTCGCCAGCGCATAGCCCAGGCCTAGGAGGTTCAGCATGATGGGAGGATTATACAAAAAGCCCGGCTGGGGACGGTCCCCAGCCGGGCTTCTGTCGGGTCTGAGACTAGCGCGCGAGCTTGGCGGCGTCCACCAGCCCGTAGCCCTGTTCTTCCTGGGGCAGGCCCGGGAGCTTCGTGGCGGCCTTCATCAGGGCGTTCCTGACGCTGGTGAAGCTCTTGGCGCCGTTGGCGACGGCCAGGGCGCCCAGGCCGGTCATGTGCGGCGTGGCCATGGACGTGCCCGAGTGCTTGACGTAGCCGCCGCCGAGCTTGACCGAGAGGATGTCCTCGCCCGGGGCGATGAAGCTCGTCTCCGGCCCCTTGCTGGAGAAGTAGGCGAAGCCGTCCTTGTCGTTGGAGGCCGTGATGCTGATGGTCTCCGGATAGGCCGCGGGGTAGCCCGTGGGCCCGCCCGAGTCGTTGCCGGCCGCGGCCATGATGATCAGGCCCGCTTTCTTGGCCGCGATGATGGCCTGGTGCAGGGCGTCCGTGCCTTCCGGCGCGCCCAGGCTCATGTTGGCCACCTGCATCTTGTTCTGCACGGCCCACTCGATGCCGGCGATGATGGTGGAGTAGCTGCCGCCGCCCTCGGCGTCGAGGACCTTCACCCCGTAGAGGCTGGCCTTGGGGGCCACGCCGATGACGCCCGAACCGCCGGCGCCGCTGCCGTTGTTGTAGACCGCGGCGACGGTTCCGGCCACGTGGCTGCCGTGGCCCTGGTCGTCCATGAAGTCGGTCGGGTTCTTCTCATCGACGGCGTTGAAGCCGCCCTTGACGTTGGCCTTGAGGGCCGCGTGGTTGTAGTCGATACCCGTGTCGATGATCGCCACCTTCACGCCCGCGCCCATGTTCGTCTTCCAGGCGGCGGGGGCGTTGACCCGCGAGATGCCCCAGGGGAGCGCGGCCTTGGGCTGCGCAGCCGGGGCCGAGGCCTTGAAGGCCGGGACCAGGCTCGGGATGGGCGAAAACTCGAACTTGGGCAAGGTCAGCTCGGCCTGGATCCACTTGACGTACTTGTCTTCCTCGTAGGCCTGGACGTCGGGAGCGGAGGCCAGCGCGTAGCCCATCATGCCCATGTCTTCTTGCGGGACCGTGATGACCACCGCGTTGATGAGGGGGAGCTCCCGCTGCACGGAACAGCTGATGGCGGCGACGGCCTGGCGGCACTGCGCCATGCTGGCGGAGGAGCGGCAAGAGACGATGTGACGGCTCAGTTTGCTGGTGTCGGTCGGGCAGGTCTTAGCCTGTGCGGCAGCCGGGACCAAAAGGCCCAGGCCCAGGATCAAGGCGAGTCTCTCGGCGCGGATCATTCGGATTCTCCTTGTCGTCTTCATTTGGTTGGGACCTGCCGGTATTGTATCTGGGCCCTTTGGCCCGATAAAGGGCCCGAAGGCCCAGACCCCTCTGGGTCCAAAGACCTAGGCCAAAAAACTTCCCCGTCTGCCCCATCGGCCCAGACCGTGGGAGCGGAGTCCGGCTATAATCATTGCATGACCATCGACCGCCCGCGACGGCTCATCGGCCTGCTGCTCCTCTCATCCCTGCTCTCGATCCCGCCGGCATCGGCCGGCGTCGCCAAGACCGCGGTCGTCAAGACCGGCCCCGCGTCCGTCGTGGGGCCCGTGGGCCTGGGCCTGGGGAGCTCGTCCTTGGGCTCGCCCTCCGTAACGCTCTCCGGCGCCAAACTCGTCCCCGGGCTCTCCGCCATCTCGCCGGCGCCGGC
>JAQUNT010000252.1 GCA_028717525.1 Elusimicrobiota bacterium | reverse complement strand
ACTTCTACACCCCTGCCGACAGGCTGCCCCTGGCCATGGCGCCCGCGCAGACCGCTTTCCTGGCCAAGGCCCTGGGCCTGCGGCCCGGCCAGGCCGTGCTCGACCTCTGCTGCGGCCCGGGGCGGCATTCCCTCCTGCTGGCCCGGAAAGGGCTGCGCGTCACGGGCCTCGACTTCTGCGAGCCCTACCTGCGCCAGGCGCGCCGGCGCGCCCGCCGCCTCCGCGTCCGGCCGCGCTTCGTGCAAGGCGACATGCGCGCCATCCCCTTCCGCGGCGAGTTCGACGCGGCGGTCAACCTCTACACCAGCTTCGGCTACTTCCGGCGGCGCGGCGAGGACCTGGCCGTCCTGCGCGGAGTGCGCCGGGCCCTCAAGCCGGGCGGCCGGCTGCTCATGGAGATGATGCACCGGCCCTGGCTGATCCGCCACTTCACGCAGCGCGACTGGACCGAGCTCGACGGCGGCTATCTGCTGGAAGAGCGCGAGCTCCAGGACGCCGGCCGGCGCGTCGCCACCCGCTGGGTGCGGGTCTACCCGGACGGCCGCAGCCGCGAGCGCCGGCTCGACCTGCGCTGCTACGACCGGGCCTCGCTCTCCGGCCTGCTGCGGCGCGCGGGCCTGGTCCCGGTGCGCTTCTGGGGCGGCTGCTCCGGCGAACCCCTGCGTCCCGATTCCCAGCGCCTGATGGTCATGGCGCGGAGGCCCTGATATGATGACGATCCTCTGGCTCCTGCTCGCCGCTCCGCTCCAGGCCGCCACGGCCTACGACGGGCCCGCGCTCTCCCGCGAGGACTTCAACCGCCTGGCCGCGGCCGAGGGCGTGCCGCTCTACTGGGCTCCCGGCGGCAAGACCGCGGAACTGCCCGAGCCTGGAGCGCTGCTGCCGAAGGGCGGAGCGGACCTTTCGGTCTATATCTCGGACGGAACCTTGAGCGAGGCCTTCCGCTCCGCCTACCTGCGCTTGGTCCAGGCCCGGCGTCTGGAGGCGGTGCGGCGCGAGCTCGACCAGGGCCTGCCCGCGGTCATCTACAACGACTTCCGCCAGGCCCCTCCGGCCGAGCGGGCCTTGGCCGAGCATCTGGCCGCGGCGGCCAGGCTCATCGACGAGCTCTACCTGCAGCAGAAAGGCGCCTTGCGCTACCTCTCCGCGGTGCGAAGCGGGGACGAAGCCAGCCGGGCGCTCTTCGAGCGCAACCAGGGACCCTGGTGCGAGGGGCCGCAGACCGAGGCCGACCCCTTCTGCAGCGCCTTGCCCTCCTTCCCCAAGAAGCTCTCGGACGCCTACCCGGAGGGTTGGGCGCAGGACGCAGCGCTCTGCGAGTCTCTGGGAAAGCGGCCGGGCGGCAAGGCCCTGCTCGACCCGTTTACCGTGGTGCGTGAGAAGGACGGCAAGCCGAAGGCTCTGCCCCTGACCGCGGTCTACGGGGAGCGCATGCGGGCCGTGGCCGCCGAGCTGCGCCTGGCCGCGGCGGGCCTGGGCGGCGAGGAAGCCGCGCTGCGGCGCTACCTTCTGGCCGCGGCCAAGGGTTTCTCCACCAGCGACTGGTCCGAAGCGGACGAGGCCTGGGCGGACATGGGCGGCAAGAGCAAGTGGTACCTGCGCGTGGGACCCGACGAGACGAGCTTCGAGGCCTGCCAGGAGAAGGCGGGCTTCCATCTGGCCTGGGCCCGCGTCGACGCCGCGGCCGCGGCCTGGCGGGAGAAGCTCACGCCCCTGCGCCAGGAGTTGGAGGATTCCTTGGCCCAGCTCATCGGCCCGGCCTATCGGCCGCGCCGGGCCGCCTTCGCCCTGCCCGACTTCATCGCGGTGGTCCTCAACGCCGGCGATTCCCGCCCGGGCCTGGGCGCCATCGCGGGCCAGTCCTTGCCCAACTGGGGCCAGGTGGCCGAACAGGGCCGGCGGCGCACCATGGTCATGACCAACATCACCGGCAACCCGGAATCCCGCCGCCTCAGCCGCGAGAAGGCCGCGGAGCTTCTGGCCCCGGAGGCGCTCGCGTACTATCCCGAGGACGACGAACCGGGCTTGCTGGGCATCATCCTGCACGAGGCCGCGCACAACCTGGGTCCGCACACCAACACCAAGGTCAACGGCAAGCTGCCTCCCGAGATCTTCGGCGGCCGCCTGGACGGCGTGCTTGAGGAGCTCAAGGCCCAGACCGCGGCCTTGTGGTACGTGGACCTGCTGCGGCGCCAGGGGCTGCTCAGCGAAGAGCGGACCCGGCAGGTCTACGCGCACGAGCTGGTCTGGGCCTTCGGCCACATCGCCGAGGGGATGTTCAGCGACGGGGACAACCCCAAGCCCTACAGCCAGCTCGCCGCCGTGCAGATCGGCAGCTTCGTCAAGGCCGGCGCCCTGTCCTTCGGCCGCGTGGGCCGGCGCGAGCTCTTCAGCGTGGACTTCGACCGCCTGCCCGCCGCGGTGGAGGACCTGATGCGCCGCGTGGGCCGGATCAAGGCTGTCGGCGACGCGGCCGGGGGCAAGGCGCTGGTCGACGGCTTCATCACGGGCGAGGACGCGGGCCTGGTGCGCCTCGACGAGATCCGCCGCCGCCTGGGCCGCCTGCCCCGGCCGAGCTTCTCCTACACCCTGCGCTACTGAGCCGCGGGCTCCAGCCGGGCCGGATAAGGTAAAATATCCCGGTGGAGGCGAGTCCGGCCATAGACATCAGCGCGCTCAACCCCCAGCAGCAGGCGGGGGTGCTGCATCCCGGCGGTCCCCTGCTGGTCCTGGCCGGGGCGGGCACGGGCAAGACCCGGGTCATCACCTACCGCATCGCGCACCTCATCAGCCGCGGCGTCGCCCCCGACCGAATCCTGGCCGTCACCTTCACCAACAAGGCCGCCGGGGAGATGCGCCGGCGCATCGAGGAGCTCGCCCCGGGCCAGGGGGCTCTGGTCTGGGCCCACACCTTCCACGCCTTCGCCGCGCGCCTGGTCCGGCGGCATCACGAGCTGCTCAAGCTCTCCCGGCACTTCACCATCTACGACCAGTCCGACCAGAAGCGCCTGGTGGTCGAGGCCATGAAGGCCGTGGGCCTGGAGGACCAGGACAAGAAGGCCTCCATGTACGTGAGCGTCATCTCGCGCGCCAAGGACGACCTGCTCGACGCCCAGTCCTACTCCATCCACGCCATGACGGCAAGCGACCCGGCGAGAAAGATGGCCGCCGACATCTACCTGGCCTACCAGCGCAAGCTCGACGCGGCCGGGGCCCTGGACTTCGGCGACCTCCTGCTCAAGGCCTGCGACCTCATGCGCAACCACCCGGAGGTGCGCGCCCACTACCAGAAGTTCTTCGAGCACATGCTCGTCGACGAGTATCAGGACACCAACCACGCCCAGTACATCCTGACCAAGACCCTCGCGGCCCAGCACCGCAACATCTGCGTGGTGGGCGACGACGACCAGGGCATCTACTCCTGGCGCGGGGCCAACGTGCGCAACATCCTTGAGTTCGAGAACGACTTTCCGGACGCCAAGGTGGTCACCTTGGAGCAGAACTACCGCTCCAGCTCGCGCATCCTGGAGGCCGCGGGCAAGGTCATCCGGCACAACAAGACGCGCAAGCCCAAGACCCTCTGGACCAACAAGCCCGCGGGCGAGACCGTGGTGGTCCGGGAGCTGCCCAACGAGATGGACGAGGCGGGCTGGGTGGTGCGCCGCATCCAGGGGCTCTTGAACCAGGGCCGCTCCTTGCGCGAGGCCGCGATCTTCTACCGCACCAACGCCCAAAGCCGCTCCTTCGAGGAAGCTCTGCGCCGCGCGGGCCTGCCCTACGTCATCGTGGGCGCCATGCGCTTCTACGAGCGCAAGGAGGTCAAGGACGCCCTGGCCTACGCCCGGCTCATCCTCAACCCGGCCGATTCCACCAGTCTGCAGCGCGTCATCAACGTGCCGGCCCGGGGCATCGGCAAGACCAGCCTGGAGCGCATCGCCGGCTTCGCCGAGGCCCAGGGCCTTAACCTTTGGCAGGCCTTCACCCGCCAGGCCCAGATCCCGCAGCTGACCGCCGCCTGCCGGGCCCGGGCCGCCGAGCTCGTCCATGTGGTCGAGAAGCTGCGCGGCGACGCCGCGGACGTGACCGCTTCGCGGGCCATCGCCTTGATCCTGGAGCAGACCGGCTACTGGGCGTGGCTCGAAGGCCAGGTGGCCACGGATCCGGAGGCGGCCGGCCGCCTGGAGAACCTGCAGGAGCTCATCAACTCCTCCAAGGTGTACGAGGAGAAGGCCCCGGCCGGCACCCCCCTGGACCTCTCCCATTATTTGGAATCCGTCTCTTTGCAGACCGACCTGGACGCCTACGACCCGGACAAGCCGGCCGTCACCTTGATGACCGTGCACCTGGCCAAGGGCCTGGAGTACCCGGCGGTCTTCCTGACCGGGATGGAGGAGGGGCTCTTCCCGATCGGCTCGGGCAACGCGGCGCCGGAGGAGCTCGAAGAGGAGCGGCGCCTCTGCTACGTGGGCATCACCCGGGCGCGGGAGCTGCTGCACATCACCTATGCTTCGACCCGCCGCATCTTCGGCCAGGTCTACGCGAACCTGCCCTCGCGCTTCATCGTGGAGGCCCAACTCCTCTTCCATCCAGCCGCAGCCGGGGCCTCGTCCGTCCCCGCCCCAGCCCCGGTCCCGGCGACTCCGCTCTCCAGGCGGCTTTCCGCCTGCGGAGCCAAGGTCGGCATGCGCGTGGTGCATCCGGATTTCGGCGGGGGCCGGGTCGTGGAGGCCGCGGGCTCGGGCGACGCCTT
>JAQUNT010000251.1 GCA_028717525.1 Elusimicrobiota bacterium | reverse complement strand
CCGGCCATGGCTATGAGGACGCCCCAGCGCTTCTTCAAGGAGACGGCGGCCAGCCCGGCGTCGAGCATGAAGAGGTAGGAGAAGAGCGCGATAGGCCGGTCCACCCCGGTGGAGAGCAGGGGCGGGGTCAGGAAGCCGCCGACCAAGCCGAGTATCGCCACATACCGGGAATCGAGCCGGACCGCCAGGAGGAAAGACGCGGTGGTGACCAAGGCCATGAAGAAGAAGGCCGTTTCAGTCGAGAAGAAGCCGTAGAAGGCCCGGCAGGCGTAGACATCGGCGTACAGGATGGCGATGCCGGCCGCGCACAGGGTCTCGACCGTGGTCCGATATCCCTGGCGGCGCAGGACCAGGCCGCCGACGATGGCGCCGGCGCCGGTGATGAAGCCGATGAGTACGCGCACCCAGGGGCTGATGAGATCCCGGTCGATGGCGTATTTGACGAAGAAAACCACGCCGAGGAAGAGGGCGAACCCTCCCAGCCAGGCGAAGAGCTTCACGCCCATGAACTGTTCCCAGTCTATGTCTATCGCGGGCGCTGCCGGCGCCGGCGGAGCCGCCGCCCGCTTGGGCTGGGGCTGGGGGACTGGCGCGGCCGGCTCCGGCTGCGGAGCGGGGACCGGCTCGGGTCTGCCGGCCGGCAGCCGGAGGAGGGGCGTCCCACAGCCATCGCAGAAGCCGGAGTCGCTATCGCATCTGGCCCCGCAGCGGGGACAAGTGATCAATTCGGGGACCGGGGGGAGTGCTGCCGCCGGAGGCTCCTCCTGAGTCGCGGCAGGCGTCAGCTCGCGGACCTTGTCTTTGAGCGAACCGACCTCCGCCTTCAGGAGCTGGACCTCCTGCCAAAGGGATTTTATGGCTTCGCGATTCCTAGCCTCTTCAGGGGTATCAGGCATTTTGGGGTCCTTGGAGTATCAATATAACACTTTATCTCTCTCTCGCATCCCCGCTGTCAGAATCGCGCCGGCAGCGTGCCCAGCGTGGTCGGAGTGACTTCGTCCACTGGTCCGGTGGAGACCGCGATGGGCCCGCCCGGAGCCGCGACGCTGGAAGACGCCTCGGGCAGGGCCGTTGCGGGCGCGGCCA
This sequence comes from Elusimicrobiota bacterium, assembly GCA_028717525.1. GTDB lineage: Bacteria > Elusimicrobiota > Elusimicrobia > UBA1565 > UBA9628 > UBA9628. The sequence continues at coordinate 3,664 of JAQUNT010000251.1, read as the reverse complement.
AGGGGGCCGCCGAGACGGCCGGGGCCGCCTTCGCGGCCGGAGCCCGTTGCAACGCCGCGGCCAATACCGGATTGAGCCCGGCCCGGCTGTCCCGCGCGCGGACCTGCAGCAGCCAGACCGCGCCCGCCACAGCCGCGAAAGCCAAGAGCGCCGCTTTAGATCTCATCGCAGTCCTCCTTGCCGGTCAGGCGCACGTACAGGTACGAGCAGCTCACGAGCATCACGCCCAGCACCGTGTAGCTCAGCACCCGGTAGGGCAACTGCAGGCTGGTGAGGTCCACGAACAGGGCCTTGGCCACGCAGAGCCCGGCCAGGCCCAGCCCGGGCAGGCGCAGGGCCCGGCGCCGGAAGACCAGGCCCGTGACCAGGTAGGCGCTGGCCAGCAAAGTCCAGGACAGGGTCATGTACGCCCCGCCGCAGGTCTTGGCGATGTAGAGCGCGGGCAGGATCAGGCTCATCAGGCCGAAGAGATGCTGGGCCGCGGCCTCTTCCCGCGACTCCCGCGCGTCCGCGGCCCAGGGCTGCCAGGCCAAGGGCACGAGCCACGAGACGGCGGTGACCCAGAAGACGAAGGCCGCGGCGCGCCCCTCCAGGGCCGAGGCGCCCGGGAAGAGCAGGTAGGACCACACCCCCGCGGCCGAGGCCGCGAGCAGTCCGATGTAGGCCTGCATCCTGAAGGAAGCGGCCACGGGCTTGGCTTGGGGCAGACGCGAGCGCCCCGCGCCGAGCAGGACCAGCGCCGAAGCTCCCAGGAAGGGCAGGCGCAGCTGCGGCCGGCTCTCCACCGAGAAGCCGCTGGCCGCGGCCGCGCACATGAGCCAGCTCTGCGCCCCGCGCCAGGCCGCGTATTCCAGGCCCAGCAGCTTGCCCTGCGGCATCTCCCGGCCGAAGATCGCGGTCACGAAGCAGAGCACCGCGGCGCCCGTGACCAGGCGGGACGGGGTGAGCAGGGGGAGCACCGGCCGGTTGGCCCCGTAGTCGATGAGGAAGCAGTAGAGGCCGGCCGCGGTCTCGACCAGGATGGCCTGATCGAGGAGGAGGTCCAGCTCGAACTCGTCCGCGGCCCATTCCAGCAGCATCCCCAGGGCGAAGAGCGCGGCCGCGAAGGCCGCCGGGGAGAGGCAGGTCCAGCCGCCCAGCGCCACGGCCGCCAGGCCGCCGTAGGCCCAGAGCCCGGTGATCCGCCGATCCTCGGCTTCGGCCCGGCTTCTGAGGACCGCGAAGGCATAGGCGGAGACGCCGAGATAGACCAAGGAGAGGGCGACCGGCTCGCGCAGTCCCGGGCCGAGCGGCAGACGCACCAGCGCGCCGCAGAGGGCCAAGCCCAGCATGGCCAGGCCGTACCTCTCGAAGCCCTTGCGGTCGAGCCACAGGCCCAGGGTCCCGAGCACGGTGGGGGCCAGGGCCAGGCCCCAGGCGCGCTGGGTCAGGCCGGGCAAAGCGAAGATCCCGGCGGCCAGGGCTGCGGCGCCGAGCAGGGCCTGCACCTGGGTCAAGGCCGAGTCCTCGCGGCCGCCGCGCAGGGCGGAGAGGCCGGTGAGCACGGCGGCCAGGGCCAGCAGCCCGGCCGCGGCCTGGGCCGGGGCGAAGGCGCGCACCTGGCTGAAGACCGCGACCGCGTAGAGCACGGCGCTGAAAGAGAGGGCGGCGTCCACACAATTGTCCGGCTTGTCCCCCTTGCGCATGGGGGTCAGCATGGCGTAGGCCGAGTGCACCACCGCGGCCGCGGCCGCGCCGCGCCAGAAGTCCGCGACCGGGAAAGCCTGTCCAGAGGCGGCGAAGAGCGCTCCTCCGAGCAGGGGGAGGTAGTTCAGGTAGAAGCCGGCCAGGTTGACCGCCGCGACCTCCGGGCTGTCGAGGGGCCGGACCAGGCAGGCCCCGGCCAGGGCCAGCACCGCGCAGACGGTCAGGGTCTGCAGGCCCTGATGGGTGAGGGCGAAGACGAAGTAGGCGGTGCCGAAGGCGAACACGGTCAGCAGGCGCGAGCGGGTGTTGAGGCTGTGGCCGATCATCCCCGCCGCGGTCACGCAGAGCAGAAGCAGCTCCAGGCCCGTGGAGTCGATGAGCCGGGAGGCGGGCAGGTAGCGGGCCGCGAACACGGTGTAGTAGACCAGGATCCAGCCGCCGCCGATCACGGGCAGGCTGAAGGCCGCGCGGTCGGGCCGGTGGAAGAGGTATTCCCCCAGGGAGACCAGGGCCAGCCCGGAGACCAGGCCGATGGCGAGCTTGCCCGCGGGGCCGGCGAGGCCGTGGGTGTATTTAAGGAAGAACGCGCCGCCCAGCACGATGAGCAGCATGCCCACGTAGTTGAGCAGCTTCTCGCCGATGAGCCGCTCCGCGCCGCCCTTGCGGAAGGCGCTGAGCCAAGGACCGGCCGCCCCGGCCAGCGTGTCCGTCAGAGTGAGTCTCTTGGCATCGTCCATGGCAGCCTCCTGGTCCTCACCGGATCCGGAGCAATTTTTATGCCGTTGGGTGCCTGGTTTTCACGATTTGACGAATCGGGCGCGGACCCGGGCCCGCGGGGCTCTTAGGCCCGGTCCAGAAGTCCGGTGAGCCGGATCAGGTGGCGCTTCTCCTCGGCGATGATCCGGTCGAGCAGCCGGCCGGCATCGCCGGTCAGGCGCTCCTGGAGGGTGATGTAGGTGAAGATGGACTCCTTCTCGAAGAAGATGCCGAACTCCAGAGCCTCGGAGTCGGACCCCAGGCCCTTGAGGACCATCCGGGCCAGGCGGCTCTCCGAGAAGATGCAGCTGGAGGCGACGGCCTTGAGGTAGGGCGAGGGCGGGGCCGCGGCAGCCTGGCCCGGCGCGACCTCGCGCAGAAGGTCCTGGAAGACGCGGGAGTGCTCGGCCTCGTCTTCCTTCAATAAAGCCCAGGTCTTCTTGAGCTCCGGGTTCTTGGCGTTCTTCTCGAAATGCTCGTAGACCTGGCGGCCGCTCTGCTCCACGCCCAAGGCCAGATGCAGAAGTTCTTGGGGACTATAGCCCGATCCCATCCAGCCATTATAGCCTTCCTATGGGTGCCTGGTTTTCACGATTTGACGAATCGGGCGCGGACCCGGGGCCCTCTTTTGCCCAGGTTCCTAGCGGAATCGCCGGCAAGGGTCGCAGGACGCGGCCTGGACCCAGCCGGAAACGCGGACCCCGAGGAAAGGCGGGCTGGCCAGCTGGCGCAGGGGCCGGCTGGATCGAGCGACGTGCGTCAGCCAGGGGACGCGCGTGAGGTGCGGTCGCGGCGCCGGTTTGGCCGCGGGCTGCGGCTCGGCCCGGGCCTGCGGAGCCGGCGCCGCCGCCTGAAGGACGGGCTCCTCCTGCGGGGCCGCGTAAGCCACGAGCTCCTCGCCGCCGGCCGACAGGGGACGCTGCGCCGGGGCCTCGACCGGCTCCGCCGCGATGAGCATGTGCGAGACGACCGGCTTGGGCTGGGCCGCAGGCTGGGCCGCGGGCTGCGGCGCGCTCCGAACGGCCGCCGTCGCCGCGGGAGCCGGGGCCGGGCTCTCGTGGCGGGGCAGGGTGAAGGCGGAGCCGACGCCGAACGCGAAGAGGAGAAAGGCCGCCAGTTCCAGGGGGCCGGCGTGCGGCTGCGGGACCGGCCGCGCGGGGGCCGGGGCCGGGGCGGGTGCGGGGCAGGCCAGGTCCACGACCTCCATAGTCCTATTCAATAT
>JAQUNT010000250.1 GCA_028717525.1 Elusimicrobiota bacterium | reverse complement strand
CAGGATCTCGCTGACCAAGGTGATGGCCGCGCCCAGTTCGCCGGCCAGGCCCAGGCCGGCCAGGAAACGCCACAGGGCGTACTGGGGGATGGAGGTCACGAAAGCGTTGGCCAGGTTGGCCACGGAATACAGGGTGATGCTCCCGAAGAGCGTGGAGAGACGGCCCTTCTTGTCGCCCAGGACGCCCCAGACGATGCCGCCGATGAGCATGCCGGCCATCTGCCAGTTGAGCAGATAGGCCCCGACCCGGACCTGGTCCTGCCCGACCACGCCCAGCGCGGTCAAGGACGGCTGGCGCACGATGGGGAAGAGCAGGAGGTCGAACATGTCCACGAAGTACCCCAAAGCCGCCACGATCACGGTGAGATTCAGGACGCTTTTGACCCTGTGCATGGCGGAGCACATTCTACCTATTTCACTTTTGGGAGGGAACTTTCCGCAGCTTGGCTCGTATCTATAGTATGGGGGACGCCGGGCCGGCCTGGGAGGAAGTCCTGCGGCGCCGCTGGGGCCACGCCGCGTTCCGGCCGCTGCAGCGCGAGGCCGTGGCCGCCGCTCTGGCCGGGCGCGACAGCCTGGTGGTGCTGCCGACCGGGGCCGGCAAGAGCCTCTGCTACCAGCTGCCCGCGGCGCTGGGCCGGGGGCTGGTCCTGGTCGTCTCGCCGCTCATCGCGCTCATGGACGAGCAGGTGGCGGCCGCGCGCAAGGCGGGCCTGGCCGCCGACGCCCTGCACTCCGGACTGCCGGACGGGCGCCGCGGCGAGGCCCGCCGCCGCCTGGAGAGCGGCCGCACGGAACTGCTCTACCTCAGCCCCGAGCGTCTCCTGGCCGCGAACCTCCTGCCGCGCCTCGGCCCCCGCCTCGGCCTCGTGGCCGTCGACGAGGCGCACTGCATCTCGCATTGGGGCCACGAGTTCCGGCCGGAGTACCGCCGCCTGGCCCCGGTCCTGCGGTGCTGCCCCGGGGCGGCGCGCATGGCCTTGACCGCGACCGCGGCCCCCGCGGTGCGGGACGACATCTGCGCCCAGCTCGAGCTGCGCGGCCCCGCGCGCCTCATCGGCCATCCCGACCGCCCCAACCTCGTCTATCGGGTCCTGCCCGGCCGCGACCGGCCCGCGCAGGCGCTGGAGGTGGCGCGCCGCCACCCGGGCGCGGGCGGCCTGGTCTACGCGCGCACGCGCGCGGGCGCCGAGCGCCTGGCCGCCGTCCTGCGCCAGGCGGGGGTCTGCTGCGCCGCCTACCACGCGGGGCTGCCCGCCGAGGAGCGGCGCTGCGTGCACGCGGACTTCGCCGCCGGGAGGCTCGACGTCGTCGCGGCCACGGTCGCCTTCGGCATGGGCATCGACCGCCCCGACATCCGCTATGTCGTCCACGCCGACGCGCCGCCGTCTTTGGACCACTACCAGCAGGAGTCCGGCCGCGCGGGCCGCGACGGCAGGCCCGCCGAGTGCGTCCTGCTCTTCTCGCTGCGGGAGCTCGCCGCGCTGCGCCGCCTGCGCGGCCGGCAGGCCGGCCTCTGCCCGCAGCGCCGGCGCGCCTTGGCCCGCCAGCTGCGCCAGATGGGACGCTACGCCCTCTCCGCGGCCTGCCGGCACCTCCAGCTCTGCCGGCACGCCGGCGCGGCCTACCCCGCGGTACCGGCCGTAAGGAAATCCGTCCGGCCGGCACCGGCGGGACTTCCGATACCGCCGGAACCGGCGCGGGGCGGCTGCGGGGCCTGCGACGTCTGCCTGGGAGAGACCGGCGCCTGGGAGGCCGCGCGGGGCTGGCTGGGGCGGCTCTGCCTGCGCCTCTGGGCCTGAGCCCATCGGCCCAGAGCCGCCCGGGCCTTCTGCCGCACTCGTGGCGGCCGGAATGCCCAGTTGGCCCGCGCCGGGCGCCGCTACACTCATTCTTGCGATGCTGAAAAAGGCCCTCGCCGTCTTGGTCCTGTCGGCCCTGCTCTGGAGCAGCGGGCCTTTGCCGGCCTTCGCGGCCCGGGCCGTGGCGCCCAGCGCTGCCGCAGGCACGTCGGCCTCTTGGACCGGCCCGGCCGGGCTCGGCCCGAGCCAGGCCGGCGTTTCCAGGCCCGTCTTGGACGCAGCCCCGGTCTCCTGGGCCGCCCCGACCTTGGGCACGCTGCCGTCCGCCCCGGCGGTCCGCTCCGTCTCCGCGTCAGTCCTGCCCGCGGCGCCGGCCCTCTCCCCCCTTCCTCTGCTGGCGGCGCCGGCTGCGCAGACGCCGCTGGCGGTCGCGGCCGAGCCCGCGGCCGTCACCGCGGCCGAAGGGCTGCAGGTCCTGAGCGAGAAGCTGGCCCCGGACCAGACCTCCAGCCCGGCCGAAGCGGAGAAGTCCGGCGCCCTGAACAAGGCTTTCGACGGCTCGGGCCTCAAGTCCCGGGCCGAAGCCGCGGCGGTCTCAGACCCTGTCATGGAGCGGCCGTCTGCCGCCCGGCCGCAGGCCCTGGCTCCCGCGGCCGGGACTTCTTCCGCCCTCTCCCAGGCGCCCGGGACCCCGGCCCCGGAGCAGCCCGCGGGCCGCATCCCCATCTCCTACTACCTCTACCTCGCCGGCCAGTTCCTCTACGCCCTGGGCCAGGAAGCCACCTCCTTGATCGCCCCGCTCTATGCCTATTCCGCCCAGGGCCTGGCCTTCGCGGTGGCGACCCAGGCCGCCTTCCTCGTGGCCATACTGCCGGGAAGCTTCCTGGGCGCCAAGTGGGTCCAGCGCTTCGACGCCAAGAAGGTCTATCTGGCGGGGAACCTCCTGCACGGCCTCATGGCCCTCTCCGTCCCGGTCCTGCATGTCCTGACCGGGGCCTTCTCGCCCTGGCATTTCCTGGCCTCCAACATCGCGGCGGGCTTCATCTACGGCTCTTTGCGCGGGGTGGCCGAGAAGGAGATCGCTCCGCGCATCATGGGCCAGGAGGACCGCGGCCGCCTCAACAAGGCCGGAGCCTTGTTCTACGCGGCCTTCGAGGGCGCCGAGCTCGTCGCCGCCTTGGTCATCGGCGCGGCCATCCCCCTGCTGGGGCTCAACCCGACCGCGGCCATCATGTCCGCGGTCATGCTCTCGAGCGTGGTGCCCATCTGGTTCATGAAGCTCAAGAAGGCGGGCTCGGCCGAGGAGGAGACGGGCGGCACGGAGAAGAAGCTGCCCAAGATGCTCTACCTGCCCTACATCTTCTCCTTGTTCTCCCACCTTTCCCTGTACATGTTCCTGGCCCCGTTCCTGGCTTTGGAGGTCTTCCACAAGGCGGCGCTCAACAGCAGCATCGTGGCCTTCTACACCGTGGGCAGCCTCGTGGTCGCCCTGGCCACGGCCTACGCGCCCAAGCTGACGGGCAAGCTCTCGGAGAAAGGCTGGGCCGCGGCCGGAGTGGCCTCCATGCTGGCGTTCCTCGCCGCGTCGTTGGTCCTGCAGAACCCGATCCTGACCATGGCCGCGGCCTTCGCCCTCGGGATCGGCCTGACCGGCATGCAGGTGCAGTGGCGCTCCCTCTACCAGCAGCGCCTGGACATCGGCGTCCAGCCGGGAATCTTCAAGTGGCTCTCGGTCGTCGGAGTGCTGGCGACCTTGCCGCCTTTCGCCTTCATCCAGGCGGGCCTGTTCATGGGCTGGTCCATGCCCCTGCTGCTCACCGTCACGGCCGCGGCCATCGCGGTTGTGAGCCTGGGCGTGCCTTTGGCCTCCTGGCTCATCAAGCGCCTCAAGCCCAAAGCCTAGGCCGCAACAGGTATAATCTCAGCCATGGCGCGCTCCGCTCGCGGTCTGCTGGGACTGCTGCCGGCCCTGGTCCTGTGCTCCTGCGCGCCCAGGCCGGTCCCGCGCTCCGCCCCGAAGCCCTTCTATGTGAGCGCCGAGCCCTTCCGGTCCTGGGATTTCCCGCCCCCCCCGGCCCCGGGCTCCGCGGCGCAGAAGGACGACATCGCGGTCGTGCTGTACTGGCAGAAGACGCGCACCCAGGCCGACTGCGCCAAGGCCGACGCGGCCGCCATCGTGGACTACGCTTGGCTCTGGGGAGACCGGAGCCCCTTCGCGGCGCCGCACCCCGCCGAGGTCAAGGAATTCTTCGCGCGTCTGGACTCCGACACCCGCTCGGTGCTGGGCGTCATGAAGGACAGGTTCCGGCGGCCCCGGCCGCATGACGCCTATGTGGAAGCCCAGCCCTGCATCCGGAAGAGCCGGAGTCCCGCCTACCCCAGCGGGCACGCGGCCTACGCCCGGATCTTCGCGGACGTCCTGGCCGACATCGTGCCGGAACGGCGCGACGAGTTCCTCGCCAGAGCCGACGAGATCGGGCACTACCGCGTGCTCGGCGGGGTGCATTACCCGGCGGACATAGCGGCGGGCAAGAGGCTGGGCGACGAACTCCACGCCCGGCTCATGGCCAGCCCGGCCTACATGCGGGACTTGGCCCGGATGAGGGCGCTACGCGGCGGCGGGCGCTGAGCCCCGGGGCGAGTCGAGCGCCCGGCGCAGGGCGTTGAGAAGGGCCTCCGGGGAGAAGGGCTTCTCCAGGAGGGTCTCGCTGCAGATCTTGTCGATGTTTCCCGCGATGCCGCCCGGATAGCCGGACATGTAGACGGTCTTCAAGCCGGGGCGCAGCGCGCAGAGCCGCTCGGAGAGCTCCACGCCGTCCGTGTCCGGCAAAGCCAGGTCCGCCAGCAGCAGGTCGATGCGCTCCTGGCCGCGGCACAGGACGGCGGCCTCCTCGCCGCTGCCGCGCAGAGGATCCGGTAGCCCTTCTCCGTCAGGGTAGATCGGAAGAGCAC
>JAQUNT010000249.1 GCA_028717525.1 Elusimicrobiota bacterium | reverse complement strand
TGCTCTTCCGATCTTAAGAAAGTTGACCCGTGGCACCAGGGACCTAGACCGGCCTGGGCCCTTCGGCCCTGGCCCCTGTTCCCTAAAAGGCCTATATTCCAATGAGTATGGCAGCCACGACCTTCCTTCTGGCACTGGCCATTGCCGCCTTAGCCGGCGGCGCGCGCCTCGACGGCGACGGCTCCCAGGCTTGGCCGCAGCTCCAGGAGCAGGCCGCCGGCCTCGGCGCCCCGGCCCTGCAGGTCCCGGAAGTCCAGTCCTCGGCGGTCCAGGCTCCGGCCCGCGCCGCAGCCAGGGGCGGCGGCAGCGGGGCGGTCATGCTGCAGGGCTTCCACTGGCTGTCCTGGAAGACCTCTCCCTGGTGGGGCGTCATCGCGTCCAAGGCCCGCGACATCTCGGCCTCGGGCTTCGACATGGTCTGGCTGCCCCCCTCCGCTGACGCGGAGAGCGACGAGGGCTACATCCCCCGCCGCCTCTACCTGCAAGACTCGAAGTACGGCACGACCGTCGAGCTCAAGCGCGCGATCTCCGCCCTGCACGGCGGCGGGGTCAAGGTCCTGGCCGACATCGTGGTCAACCACCGGGTGGGGACCAACGGCTGGGCGGGATTCACGGAGCCGGCCTGGGGCTGCGAGGCCGTGGTCAGCGGAGACGAGTGGTCCGGGGCCTGCGGCAATGCGGACACGGGCAAGGGGGTGCCGTTCGCGCGCGACATCGACCATACCCAGGCCTTCGTGCAGAAGGACATCAAGGCCTGGATGAACTGGCTCAAGAGCGACATCGGGTACGACGGCTGGCGCTGGGACCTCGTGCGCGGCTACTCCCCCCGATACCTGGCCGCCTACACCGACGCCGCCCCGCCCGCCTTCGCCGTGGTCGAAGTCTGGGACGACTTCGACATCAACAACATCGACGCCCACCGGCAGAAGCTCTGCGACTACCTGGACTCCATCGGCGGCCGGGCCTCCGCCTTCGATTTCACGACCAAGGCCGTGCTCCAGCAGGCGGTCGTCGCCGGAGAGTACTGGCGCCTCAGGGACGCCCAGGGGGCGCCCCCGGGCCTCATCGGCTGGTGGCCGACCAAGGCCGTCACCTTCCTCGACAACCACGACACGGGAGCCTCCACGGGCGGCCCCGGCCAGAGCATGTGGCCCTTCCCGGGGGACCGCGTCATGGAGGGCTACGCCTACATCCTCACCCATCCGGGCGTGCCCTGCGTGTACTGGCCGCACTTCTTCGACTGGGGCCTGCACGACCAGATCCAGGCCCTCATCGGCCTGCGCCGGGCCGCGGGCGTCACCTCCGCCAGCCAGGTCTCGGTGCTGGCCGCCGACGGGGGCCGCTACGCCGCAGTCGTCGACGGCAAGCTGGCCATGAAGATCGGACCCGGCGACTGGAGCCCGGGGCCGGGCTGGAAGCTGGCCGCCTTCGGCAAGAACTACGCGGCCTGGACCAAGTAGCCCTTCCGGCGTGCTAGAATGAGATTGCGATGAGCTATCTTTGGCCCGCCGCGTTCATCGCCGCCGCTTTGGTCGCTCTGGGCTGCCGCCGCGGCGCGCCGCCGCCTCAGGAGGATTACGCCCTCATGCGCGACGCCATGGTGAACCAGATCGAGGCTTACCCCGCCGAGCAGCGCGTGCGCGACCCGCGGGTCCTGGCGGTCATGCGCAAGGTCCCGCGCCACGAATTCGTGCCCGAAAACGCACGTCATCTGGCCTACGCGGACACCCCCCTCGACATCGGAGCAGGGCAGACCATCTCCCAGCCCTACATGGTCGCCTTCATGACCCAGGCCCTTGAACTCAAACCCGAAGACAAGGTCCTGGAGATCGGCACCGGCTCAGGCTATCAAGCCGCCATACTCGCCGAGCTGACAGGCGCGGTCTACAGCATCGAGATCGTCGAGAGCCTGGCGCGGCGGGCGCAGGACACGCTGACGCGCCTGGGCTACGGGCGAGTGCATACCAGGACCGGCGACGGCTACCAGGGCTGGCCCGAGCAGGCCCCCTTCGACGCCATCGTGGTCACCTGCGCGCCGGAGCGCGTCCCGCAGCCTCTCGTGGCGCAGCTGCGGGAAGGCGGGCGGCTGGTCATCCCCCTGGGCCCCGAAGCTTCGGGGGTCCAGGAGCTCCTGGTCCTGCGCAAGACCGCCGCCGGCCTGCGCGAAGAGACGCGCATGCCGGTGCGTTTCGTGCCCATGACCGGCGCGGCCCGGCGCTGAACCTACTGGGCGAGCCGCGCGGTCTTGATGGTGTCGAGCTTGGGGAAATCCCGCTGCAGGTAGGCGTTGCCCTCCGTCTGGACGCGGCCCTGATCCGGACCCGTCCCCTGGGGCGCGCCTTCCCCATAGCCCTTGTAAAGGCTGTCCACCACGCTCATGCCGTCGACGACCTGGCCGAAGGGCGTGAACCCCATGCCGTCGAGGTTGCCGTTGTCGGCGTAGTTGATGAAGAGCTGCGTGGTGCGCGTGTTGGGCCCGGCCGTGGCGAAAGTGGCGGCCCCGCGCTTGTTGGAATGGCCGGCGGCCGGGTCATCCGGGATGTTGGCGTCGCGCCACTTGGCGCTCACCTGGGGCAAGCCGTGGATGCCGAACTGGACCATGAAGCCGTCGATGACGCGGAAGAAGGCCGCGTCGTCGAAATAGCCGAGCTTGACCAGGTTGTAGAAGCGGTCCGCGCCGTGAGGCGCCCAGTCGCGATGGACTTCCACCGTGAAGTCCCCCTTGGTGGTCGCGAACTTGGCCTTGAAGACCGCGGGCGCCTGCTCGATCGCCTTCTCCGGAGCCAGAAGCGCGGCGGGGACCGAAGCGGCCGCCGGCGCCGCGGCCGGCGCCGAAGGCGCAGGGGCCGGAGAGGCCGCTGCCGGCGCGGACTCCGGCGCCGAGACCGGCTGGGCCGGCTCCCGCGCGCAGGCGGAAGCTAACAACAGACAGCAAAGAGCCAGGAGGTTTCTTTTCATGTCCATAGGTTGCCACAATCCGCCCCCTGGCGTCAACCGGGGCGCAAAAATCCTAGAATAGCGTCTCCATGCCTCTGGGCTATGCCGCCATCGGCGCCTTGGCCGTCATCATGGCCTTGGTCCTGTTCCTGCCTTTCTCCGTCAAGAAGGTGGAGGAGGAGCTGGAAGCCTTCCTCCTGGTCATGGGGCTGGCCGCGGCCACGGTCTCGGGACGCTGGAGCCTGCACCTGGTCAGCGAAGCCGTGACCGGGCCGGTGCCCATCACCTTGGCCGTCCTGGGGGCGGGCTTCGTCTTCCGCCTGGTCCGGCCCCGCCTGCGCCGGTTCGTGAACGACTTGGTCTGGCTGGCGGGCCCCCGCGCGGCCGTGGCCGGCTTCGTCTTCCTGCTCGGCCTGTGCTCCAGCCTGATCACCGCCATCATCGCGGCCTTGGTCCTGGCCGAGATCGTCACCGCGCTCGAGCTCGACCGCCGCACCGAGACACGCTTCGTAGTCTGCGCCTGCTATGCCATAGGCCTGGGAGCCGCCCTGACCCCGCTGGGGGAGCCCCTCTCCACCATCGTCACGGCCAAGCTCAAAGGCCCGCCCCATTTCGCTGACTTCCTGTTCCTGGCGCGCCTGCTCACCTGGTGGATACTGCCCGGCCTCCTGGCGGTCTCGGGTCTGGCCGCGGTGTGGGCCGGACCTTCGGAGAATCGCGGCGGCACGCTGAAAGAGGACCGGATCGAGACCAACCGGGACGTGGTCCTGCGCGCCGGCAAAGTCTACATCTTCGTCATGGCCCTGGTCTGCCTGGGGGCGGGGCTGACGCCTCTGGCGGAACGCCTCATGGCCGTCGCCCCCCCCTGGGCGCTCTTCTGGCTCAATTCGGCCTCCGCGGTCCTCGACAACGCCACCTTGGCCGCGGCTGAGATCGTCCCCTCCATGAGCCGGAGCCAGCTCGCCTTCTGCCTCATGGGCCTGCTCGTGGCGGGCGGCATGCTCATCCCCGGCAACATCCCCAACATCGTGTGCGCCTCCAAGCTCGGCATCCGCAGCCGGGAATGGGCGGCGACCGCGGTCCCCATGGGGCTAGCCATGATGGCGGTCTATTTCGTTCTGCTGATGATGATGCTCTGAGCCCTGCTTTGCGCCTCCGCAAAATCTATAATATCCTATGGTGGTGACCAGCCATAACCTCAAATTGGACTGGGGGACGTCAAAAGACGGCTCTTGGAGCGACCTCTTCGCGCTCGACGCGGAGGACCCGCAGTTCAAGGGCCTCGAAGGGGTCTACGTGCTCTGGCACGGCGGCAGCCAGCCGGGCATGGTGCGGGTAGGCCAGGGCGAGATCAAGGACCGCATCGGCTTCCTGCGCAACGACCCCGCGGTGCTCAAATTCAGGGAACACGGCCTATTCCTGACCTGGGCGAAGGTGGACCGCCTGCAGCGCGAAGGCGTGGAGCGGTTCCTCAACGAGAGGCTGCAGCCCAAGCTCAACGCCAACGGCCCGGTGCCCAAGTCCCCCGCCATCGCCGTCAACCTGCCCGGGCATGCCGAGCCCGAGGCGCAGGCTCCGGCCCCGGCGCCTTCGGCGCAGGCCGCGGCGCCGGCTTCCGCGCCGGAGGCCGCGCCGGCGATCCAGATCCGGAAGAGCGCCGGCGCCGAGGCCCCGGCCGCCCCCGCGGCCCCGGCCCAGCCCGCGGTCGCCGCGGTCCAGGTCGAGGCCCCGAAGGCCCCCCAGCTGCAGAAGAAGTTCGAGGAGCTCCTGGCCCCGGACCAGAAGAAGACGTCCCGCGGGTTCTTCGGAGGCGGCGAAGTCCCCAA
>JAQUNT010000248.1 GCA_028717525.1 Elusimicrobiota bacterium | reverse complement strand
GGGCGTCCTTGATGATGCCCGCGATGGGGGTCTTGTTGTCGCGGGCGCTCATCTGCTCAAGCAGGCAGAAGGCCTGGTAGAAGAGCTTGTTGATCTTGCCCTCCACGATCTTGGGGATCGCGGCCTCGGGCTTGCCCTCCTTGCGCAGGGTCTCCGTGTGGATCTCCTTCTCCTTGGCGACCTCGTCGGTCGGGACTTCCTCGCGCCGCAGGTACTTGGCGTTGAAGCCCACGATCTGCAGGAGCAGCTCCTTGGCCAGCTCCGCCACCGCCGGGTGCGCGGCCACGGCCGCGTTCGGCGCGGCGAGCTCGAGCAGGGCTCCGGTCTTGGCGCCCAGGTGGATGTAGCCCGCGACCAGGCCCTCGCCGGAGGCGTTGAAGCGCGCCAGCCGGCGCAGGGTCATGTTCTCGCGCATCTTGGTCTGCACCGCCTCGATGAACGGCGCGGCCTGGGACGGCTCCCGCAGCTCGCCCGCGCAGGCCTTGTCGGCCAGGGCCTGGGCCAGGGCCTTGAACTCGTCCGTGCGCGCGACGAAATCCGTCTCGCAGTTGAGTTCGACCAGCGCCCCGTTCTTGCCCGCCGCCTTGCAGGCGACGGCGCCCTCCTTGGTGGCGCGCGCCGAGCGCTTGGCCATGTCGGCCTGGCCCTGCTTGCGCAGGGCGGTCAGGGCCTCGTCGAGCTTCCAGCCCGAGGCTTCCAGGGCCTTCTTGCACGCCGTCATGCCGGCGCCCGTCTTCTCGCGCAGTTCGCGGATCAGCCGGCTCATCTCTGCGGGGTTCGCGGTGATCATTCCATTTCCTCCACGATCTCGGCCATGACGCGGCCCTTGGCGCGTCCCTTGGGCTTGGGCTTGGCCTTGGCCGCGGCGGGGCGCATCTCCTTCTCCCAGGCGGCCAGGCCTTCCTCGACGGGCTCCGCGGCCGGCGCGACGGCTTCGCCGCCCTCCGGGGCCGCGCCTTCGGCCGCGGGCGCGCCTTCGGAGGCGAGCATCTGGGCCTCGGCCTCGCTCATGGTCGCGGCGGTCTGGGCCGCGGCGTAGGCGGCCGTGCCCTCGGCCACGGCGTCGGCGATGAGGCCGCAGAAGAGCTTGATGGATCGGGCCGCGTCATCGTTGCCCGGTATGGGGTGGGCGATGAGGTCCGGGTCGCAATCCGTGTCGCAGACCGCCACGATGGGGATGTTCAGGCGCCGCGCCTCGGAGACCGCCAGGTCCTCCTCCACCGGGTCCACCACGAACATGACGTCGGGCAGCTTGGAGAGGGTCCGGATGCCGGTGAGGACCTTCTGCATGCGCGCCATCTCCTTGCCGGCCCGGGCCGCGTCCTTCTTGGGCATGACGGCCAGGATGCCGTCGCTCTGCCACTTCTCGAGCTCCTCGAGCCGCTTGATGGACTTGCGGATGGTCATGAAGTTGGTGAGCGTGCCGCCGAGCCACTTGTCGGAGACGTAGGCCGCGCCGCAGCGCTGGGCCTCGCTGCGCAGGATCTCCTGGGCCTGCTTCTTGGTCCCCACGAAGAGGAAGGACTTGCCGGCCGCGGCCTGGTCACGCACCCAGGCGTAGACCTTCTTGAGCTCCTTGACCGTCTTCTGCAGGTCGATGATATGGATGCTGTTGCGCTCGCCGAAGATGAACCGGCTCATCTTGGGATTCCAGCGCCGGGTCTGATGGCCGAAGTGGACTCCGGCTTCCAACATGGCTTTCATGGATACGTTGATCATCCGCTGTGCTTATCCTCCCTGACTCCTTCTGGATTGACGCCAAATCGAGACAGAAGCGTCCCTCTGAGGCCCAAGATGATACCAAATTCCCGCAGGCGAGCCAAGACCTTATTAGGGAAATAACCGTAACCGAAAGGAGGGCCGGTCAGGCGCCCGGCGCCTGCGGTATCGGTAATTCCGCAGGTGCCGGCGGGACGGACTCCCTTACCGCCGGCGCCGGCGGTATGGGAAGTTCCGCCGGTGCCTCGGTGAGCGGCCGGCCCTCCAGCGTCGAGCTGGGCCGCTCCAGGACGAGGGCCCTGCCGTCCTGGACCAGCCAGGCGGCGCCGCGCCACAGAGCGAAGCCCGACAGCGCGCCCGGGCCGAGGCCCGGCACAGCGTGGACCGCGCCTAGGCTCATCGCCGGGTCCAGGCTGTAGCGCAGCAGCAGCCGGGACCCGCCGTCCGCCGCCCAGAGCTCGCGGCCGTCCACGGCCAGGCCCGCGGGGTCGGGAGGCCCGAAGAAGGTGTTGACGGCGGAGAGGTCCTCGTCGAGAGCGTACTGGCGGATGCGGCCCGGGCCGGAGAAGGCCGCGAACAGGCTGGTACCGTCGCAGGCCAAGGCGGAGATCCCCGGCGCCGCGGCCGGCCAGGACTTCTCCAAAGTGAGGGCGGCGTCGAGGCGCCGCTTCTGGATCTGGCCGGCTCCGGCGTCGGCCACGTAGAGGGCTCCGCCGCCCGCTGCCAGGCCCACCACGCGCGAGCCGGGCAGGGGGAAGCTGGCCTCCTCGCGCAGGCGGCCCGATTCCAGCCTGAGCCTGCGCAGGGCCTGGGCTTGCGGGTCCGCGACCCAGAGGGTGTCTCCCTGCCAGGCCAGGGCCCCGGGCCGCGAGAACGCGAGCGCATAGTCCCGCCCGGCCGCGGCCGACGGCTTCCGCAGCCACCAGCCCGCGCAGAGGCTCAGCGCCGCGGCTCCGAGCCAGAGCCAGGTCCGCGGCCCGCGCCGGGGACGGGGCGGCTCCGCCGCAGCGCGCTCGGGTCCGGGTTCCGGTTCGGGCTCGACCGCCGCCAGCGGCGGCAGGGGCGCAGGCGCAGCCTGCAGGCGCTCTATCTCCCGGCCCACGGCCAGGGGAACCTTCGCGGCGTCCGCCTTGGCCGGCTCGGCTTCGGAAGGCGCGCAGAGCGGCGGGCAGGGCGCCGGCGCGGCCTGCGCCCGGGCGGCCGCGCCCTCGGCCTGCAGGCGCTCCTTCTCCCGACACAGGGCCTTGGCGACTTCCGCGGAGGCGGCCTTGACCTGCTCGGCGCCGCGCAGCGACTGCTCGGCCGCCGCCTCGCGGCGCTGGGCCTCGGCCATGAGCTCCTCGGCCTCGGCGCGGCGCGCCGCGCACTCGCGCTGGGCCTGCTCCGCCTCCTGCCTCAGGCGCAGCTCGGCCGCCTGCAGGGCGCGCCCTTCATCAAGGGCGCGCTGCGCCGCCTCCTCCTCGAGCTTGAGGGCGTCGCGCCGCATCTGCGCCGCTTGCTGGAGCAGCTCCCCGTTCTGCCGCAGCGTCCCCTCCAGACGGGCCTCCGAAGCCTCCTTGGCCTGCCTGGCTTCGTCGAGCCGGCGCTGCAGGTCGCGGCGCTCCGCCTCCCACTGCTCGGCGCCGGCGCGCTGCTGCCGCTCCAGCGCGGCGCGGCGCTCCGCCTCCGCAGCGGCCGCCTCCTGCAGCTGCCGTCGGTAGCCCGCCTCCAGGGCGTCGACCCCGGCGGCCCGCCGACGCGCCTCGTCGAGGGCGGCCTCCAGCTCAGCGTCTTTGGCCGCGAAGCCCTCCAGGCGCTGGCGGAACTCCTGCTCCGCTGCCTCGGCGCGAGCGCGCAGTTCGTCGAGGGCCCGCCCCTTGGCGTCGAGCTGGATCTGCAGGTCCTCGAGACCGGTCTGGAAGGAGGCGGCGCGCACCTCGGCCTGCCGGCTGCGCCGCCGCTCGGCCTCCAGGTCCTGCGCGGCCTCCTGGAGGCGGGCCTGCGCCTGCTCGGCCGCCTCGACGGACCGCCGGGACTGCTCCGCGCTGATCTGCGCCCCGCGGCGCGCCTCCGCGGCTTCGCTCTCGAGCGCGTCCGCTTGCAGGTGCAGCTTGATGACCAGATCCTTGAGGCCGCCCCGGCGGCGCAACTCCGCCTCCAGCTCCCGGGACTTTTCCGCGAGCCGGGCGGTCAGTTCCTCGACCCGGCGCCGGAGTTCCGTCGCGTCGGCCAAGGCCGCCCGCAGCTCCTGCTGGACCTTGGAGGGGGGGATGATCCCGTCGACCAGGTCGATGACCACGGGGCCGGGCGCCGCGACGTCCTGGCCGGCGCGCATCGCCTCCAGGACCTGCTCCACTTCCCGGCGGTACTCCTCCCGCCAGATCTGATAAGGATCCATGACGGACCTAGTATACGGTCTGCCTGTTACATCTTCAAGTCGCTCCGGGTCCGGAGACCCAAGTCTCCGTGGGCCCTCCGGCCCTGCCGGGGCCCGGCCGAGCGCCGCAAAATCTCCATACGAACATGATGCGCCACAGATCCCGCCTCCTGCGCCCAACGGCCTGCGCCGCCTGTCTCGGCGCCCTGGCCGCGGCCCTGTTCTGGCCGGCTCAGGACATCCCTCGGCTGGGCCCGGGCATCGCCGCGACTGCCGGCTCCGTCCCGGCGCTCCCCGCGGCCGACGGCTGGCGCGAGCCGGGCTCCGATGACGAGGGGCCCGCCTCGGGCGAGGCGCCGGAGCCAGCCGGGACGGAGTCCGACGCGGACGGCCAACTGGTCCGCGACGCCGTCGCGGACGGGCCGTGGCGCTTGGCCCCGGCCGGGGGAGAACTGGTCCAGGCGCCCTGGCGGGCCTATTGGGGAGTGTCCCGGCGGGAAACCGCCGCCGTGCCCGTAGCGCAGCCGCTGCCGCCGACTTACCGCCGCGTCGCCGTCGACGCAGGCGCGCGAGCCGCCCCGGCACCGGCGCGGATTCCGAGGACTTCGGGCGCCGCTGGCCTGGCGGGCCGGCTCTTCAGGGCCCGCGCGCAGGCTCCGGAGGCGCTCACTCCGGCCAGGCTCTCGAGT
>JAQUNT010000247.1 GCA_028717525.1 Elusimicrobiota bacterium | reverse complement strand
CTTGGAACTTTGCCAGGCTCTCGGCGGTCTGCGCGACCAGGGCATAAGCCCGGTCCCGGGGCGTCAGGGGTATATCCTCCACGAAGCGCTGCACCGCGATGCGATGCGCCCAGGAATCGTAGGGCTCGAGATAGAGCCGCCGCACCTCGGGGGGCATCGGCCGCCGCGTGCAGCAGAAGCTGGCCGCGGCCCTGGCGAAGGCGTTGGCGCCGCGCACGAGCAGGGCGCCTACAGGCGTGCGGCAGGCGCGCAGCTGCCAGGGGAAGCTCTTGGCCGCGGGCAGCGGGAAGGCGCCCGTGTTGAGGATGACCAGCCGCCGCACGCGCTCCGGATGCCGGCAGGCCCAGGCCATGCCGATCATACCGCCCCAGTCGTGGAGCACCAAGGTCACGCCGTCCTTCACCCCGATGGCGTCGAGCAGGGCTTCCAGGTCGTCGACGCGGCTCTTGAGGGTGTAGTCGTAGGCCTTGTCGCCGGGCTTGCTGGACAGGCCGCAGCCGATGTGGTCCGGCACCACCACGCGCTGGGAGCCGCCCAGGGCCCGGGCGAGCTCCCGGTAGTAGACGGCCCAGCTGGGATTGCCGTGGACCATGACCACGGGGTCTCCGGCGCCCGCGTCGAGGTAGTGCTGGCGCAGGCCCGCACGCTCGAGGAAGCGGCTCTCGAAGGGGAGGGCGGGATGTTTCATCTGTCCCCCCCAAAGGAACCGACGCCCCCCCGCCGGGGGGGCGTCGGTGGCGAGGCGCCGAAGGCGCCTCGCTCGGGCAGCGTATCGGCGGCAGTCCGGCTCACCACTCCCACCCCAGCATCAGGCAGTTCAGTCCGCTCCCTATCCCCAGGAAGGCCACCTGGTCCCCTTTATGGAGGAACTCGCGCTCCTCCGCGATGGCCGCGGTCATGGGCAAGGACACGGTCCCGATGTTGCCCAGGAACTCGTAGGTCTGGAAGTCCTTCTCCTCGGGGATCCCGATCTCGGCGAGGACCTGGCTGCGGTGCGGGGCGCCGACCTGGTGGCAGACCGTCTTGTCAACCGCGGCGGGGTCCCAGGCGAGCTCCTTGAGCAGCGCCGCCCAGGTCGCGCGGCCCAGGGCCACGCCGTGCTTGAGGACCGCCGCCGCGTCCGTGGACATCGAGTCGCGGCGCCAGAGGCAGAGGCCGTGGTGCTCGGGGGCCGCGCGCAGCACCCCGCCCAGCAGGCGGTGTCCCTCGCGGCCGAACGAGCCGTCGGTCACGAGCACGCCGACCGCGCCCGAGCCTCCGGTCAAGGTCGCCATGGAGAGGCGGAAATGCTCCATGCCGGGGTCGCGCAGCATGCTCGCGATCATGCTGTCGTTGATCTCACGGGCGGACTCGCAGGAGACCACCAGGCCGGCGCGCATGGCGCCCAGCTCGATGGCGTCGGCGACCGCGAAGATGCCGTTCATCACGCCCAGGCAGGCGTTGGAGATGTCGTAGACCGCGCAATCCGGCCGCACGCCCAGGCCGGCCGCGACCGCGCAGGCCGTGGCCGGCTCGCTGGCCTCGCGGCAGACCCCGGCGTAGATGACCGCGCCCAGCTCTGCGGCCGGGACGTCACCGGCGGCCAGGGCCTTGCGCCCCGCGCGCACGGCGCCCTCCGAGAGCTTGAAGCCCGGGTCCCACCAGCGCCGCTCGCGGATGCCGGTCAAGGCCTCGAGCTGGCCCGTCTGCATGCCCAAAGCCCGGTAGACCGGGGCGATGCGCTCCTCCAGGGCGGCGGAGGTCACCACGTGGGGCGCCAGTTCGTAGCCGATGGCGCCGAGGCGGACCTTGGTGTAGCGCATGGCCCTCAGTCCTCGATGGCGCGGGAGACGGAATCTGCCAGGGCCGCCGCGGCCTGGGCCGCGGCCTTCTGCACGGCGCGTTCGCAAGCCTCGGCCTGCGTGCGGCCGAACCCGGTGGCGTCTTTGGCCGCCTGGCCCGCGACCTGCCTCTGCCCCGGGCCACCCTGGGCCACGACCGCGGCCGGCCGCAGCGCGGCGCGGCAGGCCAGCCCCACCTCCACGCCCAGCGGGCGGGCCGCGCCGAGTGCCTCGGCCTGGAGCTGCCCGGAGACCACGATGCGCGCGGCCGCGTCCGCGCCGGCGGGGAGGACCCAGTAGCCCTGGTCCAGGAAGGCGCGGGTGAACTCCGTCTCGGCCAGCCGGACCAAGGCCGGGTCGCTGCCGGCCAGGCGCAGGCTCACGCTCTTCTCGCTGCGCCGGCGCGCGGCCTCGGCCAGCGCCGCCTGGAGGGCGGCGTCGGCCTCCTCCCGGCTCATGGAGCAGCGCACCCAGTACTCCCGGCGGCGCTCGTCGCGGAACTCGTCGAAGCGCTTGCGGCCCAGGACCACATCGAAGACGCTGCTGGTCTGACTTTCGACCGCCGCGCCGGAGAACTCAGCGCCGCCCGAGAGCTCCGCCTGCAGGCTGGTCCGGACCTCCCCCCGCACCACGGCGCGCAGCTTGAGGCTGAGCTTCTGCAGGGCGTCGTTGTAGGCGGCATCGCGGGCCTTCTTGACCCCGTCCGGGTCGGAGGCCTGATAGGAGCCCATCCCCACGCCCGCGATGCCGGCCGGCTCGGAGCCGGCGGAGGCGACCCAGGCCGGACGCCGCGCCGCAGGGCTCGCGCAGGCCGTCAGGACGGCGCAGAGCAGGAGTGCCGCACGCTTCATGGGAACCCGGGCCGCAGCCCGGTGTCAGAGAGGATAGCATTTCGCCGCCGTCATGATTCCCCATACTATGCTAGAATCCAGCCTGTCCAAGGAGGCCTGATGAAGATCCTGTCCAGGTTCGCTGCCCTTATCTCTCTGCTGGTCCTGCTCGCCGCGTCCGCGTCGGCCGAGCCGCTGGAGAGGCTCGCCCGCAAGCTGGAGAAGGGCCTCAAGGACCGGCCGGTCAAGCAGTTGGCCGTGCTGAGCTTCCTCTACCACGAAGGCGCCACGAGCAGCGGTTCCACCATCGTGCAGGAGCGACTGACCACCTTCCTGGTGGAGGGCGGCAAGGTCCAGGTCGTGGAGCGCAGCCTCCTCAAGAAGGCCCTGGAGGAGCTCAAGCTCGATGCCACGGGGCTCATGGACCCCAAGACCACCAGGGAGCTGGGCAAGATCCTGGGCGTCGACGCCGTGGTGGTGGGCACCCTCAACGACCTCTCCAAGAAGAAGACCGAGATCAACGCGCGCATCATCGAGACCGAGACCGGCAAGATCCTCACCGCGGGCCAGACCTCCCTCTCCCGCACCTGGACCGACGATCCGGTCAAGGCGACTGCGCCCCAGGTCACGGGCCCGGTGACGCCGCCCGTGGCGCCCCCAGTGGCCCAGCCGGGGGTCAAGCCTCTGGTCCAGCTCGCCGTCCTGCTCGACACCTCCAACAGCATGGACGGGCTCATCAGCCAGGCCAAGAACCAGCTCTGGCAGATCATCAACGAGTTCGGCGCCGCGGAGAAGGGCGGCGGCAGCCCCACGGTCCAGGTGGCGCTCTACGAGTACGGCAACAGCCGCCTCTCGGCCGGCGAGGGCTACATCCGCCAAGTCCTGCCCTTCACCTCGGACCTCGACCGGGTCTCCGAGGAGCTCTTCGGCCTCAGGACCAACGGCGGCGACGAGTACTGCGGCTGGGTGATCCGCGACGCGGTCAACAGCCTGCAATGGGACAAGCACGCGGACGTCTACAAGGCCATCTTCATCGCGGGCAACGAGCCCTTCACCCAGGGGCGAGTGGACTACCATGAGTCCGTGGCTGCGGCGGCCCGCAAAGGCATCGTGGTCAACACCATCTTCTGCGGCGGCCGGCAGGAAGGCGCGGCCATGCAGTGGCAGGCCGGGGCCCAGCTCGGAGGAGGCGACTACGCCAACATCGACCAGGCGGCGGCGGTGGTCTCCATCACGGCCCCGCAGGACGTCGAGATCCAGCGCCTCTCGGCCCAGCTCAACAGCACCTTCATCGCCTACGGGGACAAGGGCCGCAAGGCCATGGCGCGCCAGGAGGCCGCGGACCGCGCGGCCTTCGCGGCGCCGGCCGCGGCCGGGGTGGCGACCCAGCGCAGTCTGGCCAAGGCCGGGGCGCAGTACAGCAACCAGGCCGCGGAGTGGGACGCGGTCAGCGCCATGGAGAGCGGCAAGCTCTCGGCCGCGGAGATGAAGGCCGACGCGCTGCCCTCGGAGATGCAGGGCATGGACGCCAAGCAGCGCGAGGCCTACGTCAAGAAGAAGGCCGACGAGCGCAAGGCCATCCAGGCCAAGATCAACAAGCTCAACGATGAGCGCCGCAAGTACGTGGCGCAGAAGGAGAAGGAGCTCTCCGGCAAGGGCAGCCAGACCCTGGGCCAGGCCGTCATCAAGACCGTGCGCACCCAAGCCTCCAAGAAGGGCTTCAAGTTCAAGTAGCCGAATCCGGGGACACAAGACTTAATTCCCCGGGCAAGCCGGCGGGCCGCGCCGCCGGCTTGCGGCCCGGGCGCCTCTTGCGCAGGCTGCGGCCCAGCCTGGTCTCCAGTCCGATGATGAACTCATGCGATCCCATCGGCCTGCCCGTCCGCCCACACGACCGGAACAGTTCCGCGAAGCCATCCTCCACCGGGGCAGCCAGGTGGCCCCGCCAGTCGTGCACGAGGTCCAACAAAGGCCGGGATTCGACCACATCGTCAGCCTCCGCTCCCAGGTGCGCCCTGGCGCTGCTCCAAGGATAGTCCTCGGGACGTTCCACCAATCCGGCCCGGACAGGGTTCATCTCGATGTAACGCGCCGCATTCAATAGGTGCTCCTGGTCCATGGGGC
>JAQUNT010000246.1 GCA_028717525.1 Elusimicrobiota bacterium | reverse complement strand
TCTTCGTCAAGTCTTTAAGCTGACTCTTTAAAACTGCGAATTCAATGCGGCTCTCGGCCACCTCAAGATTATTCTTATCTTCGGATAAATCCGCTAAAGACACCCCCAGAGCACTACTGATTTTGTTTAAAGAGGCCTTCTGCAGGGAGTCGATGCAGTCCGAGTCCCGGCCCAGCCTGCGGTAGAGCAAACCGAGCTGATAGTGATAGAGGGGGTTCTTGCCGTCAAGCACGACGGCCTTGCGGGTGTGCTCCATCGCCTCGTCCATGAGGCCCAAGGACTCCTCGATCGAGCCGAGGTTCATCTGGACGTCCGCGCGCTGTCCGTCGAGCTCGGCCGCTCTCTTGAAGGCCTCGTAGGCCCCCTTGTCCTCCCCCTTCCAAGCCAACGATATACCGATGAGGAGCCAGACCTGGGCGCTGCGCGGGTCCATATCCAGGGCCTTGCGGTACTCCTCCAAAGAGAGGTCGACCCGGCCGGTCCAGTAGTAGCCCACGCCGAGCATGGTGTGCGTGGCCGGCTCGTTGGGGTTGGCTTGCACCGCGCGCATGAATTCGCGCACGGCTCGGTCATACTGCTTCTGCTCCAGGAACCGGGCGCCCTGGCGCAGGCCCCGGTCGGCCTGGTCGGCCATGATCTGGTCCCAGATGGTCTGGCCGGCCGGCTCCGTCCGCCCGGCCCGCACGGGGCCCGCGAGGAAGGCCAGCAGAGCCGCCAGCGCGGCCAAGCGCCGGAGGTGGGGCAGCATGCGCCGCAGCGCCGCGGCCCGGTGGCTCAAGCCGTTCTTCTCTTCCAAGCTCAGTTGGGCCAAAGTCAAGCCCTGGGACGGCACGATGAAGAGCGGGTCGTAGCCGAAGCCGTTGCCGCCCGCCGGCTCCCGGGCGATGAAGCCGTCGAGCCGCCCCTCCTCCAGGACGGTCCCGCCTCCGCCGGGGTCGGCGAGAGCCATGACCGTGCGGAAAGCGGCCTGCCGCCGTTCCGGAGGCACGTCCCGCAGCTCCGCGAGAAGCTTTCGGTTGTTGGCCGCGTAGTCGCAGCGGGCCCCGGCGTAGCGCGCGGAGAGCACCCCCGGCGCGCCGCCGAGGGCGGCGACCTCCAGTCCCGTGTCGTCGGCGAGGCACCAGAGCCCGGTCGCGGCCGCGGTCGCCGCCGCCTTCTTGCGGGCGTTGCCCTCCAAGGTGGGAGCGTCCTCCTCGACCTCGGGGGCGTCGGGCCGTTCGACGAGGGAGAGCACGCGCAGTCCGGCCCCCAGGAGGGAGGCTATCTCGGCGACCTTGTGCCGGTTGCGGGTCGCTAGAAGGATGTCCATGGTTGCCGCTGGGACGGCAAAATTGTACATTATTGTCGTGAAAGCTTGGATGCGGGTCCTCGCTGGCGCTGTCCTGGCCTTGGGCCTGGGCGCCTGCCTGCGCAACGTGGAGCCCGTGGACCTCAGCGACGCGGCCATCAAGGCCCGCATCGAGACCGCCCTGCGCAGCCAGCCCAACCTCGACCTGCGCTACCTGACCATCGACGTGGACACCGGGGTGGTGACGCTGTCCGGCGTGCTCAAGGACCGGCGCGAGCAGGACCTGGTCTCGCGCATCGCGCGGCGGACCAAGGGCGTAGACCAGGTCCTGGTCAACATCTTCATCCCCGAGTGACCCTCCCGCCGGCCGCCCTGCGCCGGCTCCTGCTGGCCTGGTACCGGGGCCACGCCCGGCCCCTGCCTTGGAGGAGCGACGCCGACCCCTACCGCGTGTGGGTGGCGGAGACCATGCTCCAGCAGACCACCATCTCCGCGGCGCGGTCCCGCTACGAGGCTTTCCTGCGCCGGTTCCCCAGCGTGCGCGCTTTGGCCCGCGCCCGCTCGGACCAGGTCCTGCGTGCCTGGACGGGCCTGGGCTACTACGCCCGGGCGCGCAACCTGCACGCCGCCGCCCGCCGCGTCGCGCGCCGGCGCGGAGAGGGCTTCCCGCGCGACCTGCAGTCCTGGCTGGCCCTCCCGGGAGTCGGCCGCTATACGGCGGCCGCGGTCTGCTCCATCGCCTTCGGCCGGCCCCACGCGGTGCTCGACGGCAACGTCGCCCGGGTCCTCTGCCGACTCTTCGCGCTCCGCCGCGACCCGCGCCGCGCTGCCGCGCGCCGGCGCCTGGCGGAGCTGGCGCAGGCCCTGCTCGACCCGCGCCGCCCGGGGGACTGGAATCAGGCCTTGATGGAGCTGGGCGAGGTCGTCTGCACCCCGAAGAGACCCGGCTGCCCGGCCTGCCCCCTGCGCGGAAGCTGCTCGGCCAGGAGGCGGGGGATCCAGGCGCTGCTGCCGGCCCTGGGCCGGCGGGCCGCGCCGCTGGGACTGCGCTGGACCTGCCTCTGGATCGAACGCCGCGGCCGGGTCCTGCTCTGGAAGCGGGGCCAAGACGAGTTCCTCCTCAAGGGACATTGGGGACTGCCCGAGGCCGGTCGTCTGGCGGCCCTGGTCGCGGAGCCTCTCAAGACCATACGCCATTCCATCACCCGCTACCGGATCGAGCTGGAACTGCGCCGGGCCAGCCTGCGGGGGCCGAAGCCGCGGCAGGCGCGCTGGGTGAAGCGCTCTCGCCTCCGGGAGTCTTTGGTTTCCTCGCTCTGGCTCAAGCTCCTGGACGATTGAATCGCCGCCCGTTTCTTTCTATCCTAGGATGATGCGGCGCCGCCTCTCCCTCGTCCCGGCAGCGGCGCTGGCCTGCGCCTGCCTGCTGGCCTGCGACCGTCCCAAGCCCCTCGTGCGCATCGCCGTGGCCGGACCTTTGACCGGCGACCTGGCGCCCGAAGGCCTGGGCATGCAGCACGCCATGGAGATGGCCCTGGCCGACTCGCCGGCCGGCGGGGAGGCGTCCTGGCGTTTCGAGGTCGCGCCGTACGACGACCGCGCCGAGCCGGAGACGGCGGCCCAGGTCGCCGGCCGCATCGCCGCGGACCCGGCCGTGGGCGTGGTGATCGGACACATCACATCCGGCTGCTCCATCGCCGCGGCCAAGGTCTACGCCGCCGCCGGGCTGGCCATGATCACCCCCTCGGCCACCAGCCCCGAGGTGACCCAGCAGCAGACCCGCTCGGACTGGACCGGGCCGCGGGTGGCGCTGCGCATCCCGGCCTCGGACGCGGTCTTGGGAACCTACGCGGCGGACTACGCCTACGACCGGTTCGAGCTGCGTCGCGTGGCGGTCGTCGAGGATGGGACCGCCTACGGCCGCGACCTGGCCACGGCCTTCCGCCAGCGTTTCGAAGCCAAGGGAGGAGCGATCGTGCCCTGCCGCAACATCTCCCGCGGCCAGACGGACTTCACGGCGCTGCTCTCGGAGCTGCAGTCCCTGGGCCCGGACGGGCTCTTCTTCGGGGGCATCTACACGGAGCTCGGACTCCTGCTCAAGCAGGCGCGGGGGCTGGGCCTGAGGATGCCCTTCCTCGGCGGCGACGGGGCCAAGGCCCCGGAGCTCTTCGCCATCGCCGGGCCGGCCGCCGACGGAGCCTACCTCGCGGTCAGCGGCGTGCCGGTGGAGGACATCCCCAGCGCGGCCGACTTCGTGGAGAGCTACCGCAAGCGCTACGGCAGCATGCCGAGGGTCTTCGACCATTACGCCTACGAGGCCGGGCTCATCGCCATAGAATGCCTGCGCCGCAACGGGGCCGACCGTCCCGCGGTCCTCGACTGCATCCGGAACAGCCGGCACTCCGGCATGCTCGGGACCATCGTCTTCGACTCCAAGGGCGACACCTTGAAGAGCGTCATCACCATGACCCGGGCCGACGCCAAGCAGAAGCGCTTCGTGCCCATCTACTGACATGCGGCTCGTCTCCTTCGAAGTCGGCACGCCCCTGGGCCCCTTCGCCCGCCTGGGAGCGCTGCTGGACGAGAGCGTGGTGGACCTCAATCTCGCGGCCGCGGCGCGCCTGGCCCGGCTCGGCCGGTGCCAACCCCGCCGCCTGGCCGACGCTCTGCTGCCGGCCGACATGCTGGCCTTCCTCGACGGCGGCCCGGACGCCCTCGCCGAGGCCGGCCGGGCCTTGGATTTCGTCTCCGGCGCGAGCGGGGAGCCCTTGGCCGGCCCCCGGGGTGAGCGCGTCGCGCACCGGCTCGGCGAGGTGCGCCTGCTCGCGCCCCTGCAGCCCCGCTCCCTGCGGGATTTCTTCGCCTACGAGGACCATGCCCTGAAGGCCTGGACCCGGGCCGGCGCGCCCCTGCCCGCGGCCTGGTACGACCAGCCCATCTACTTCAAGGGCAACCACCGCGAGATCTACGGCCCGGACCAGGAAGTCCCCTGGCCGAGCTACACCCGGCGCTTCGACTTCGAGGCGGAGGTGGCCTGCGTGGTGGGCAAGGCCGGCCGGGACCTGGCGGCCGCCGATGCCGCCGCCCACATCGCGGGCTTCACCATCCTCAACGACTTCTCCGCCCGCGATGTCATGAAGTCGGAGTTCGCCTGCGGCATGGGACCGGCCAAGGGCAAGGACTTCGCCTACGGCCTGGGCCCGTACCTGGTGACCGCGGACGAGGCGGGGCCCGAGGAGGACCTGGAGATCCAGGTGCGGGTCAACGGCGAGCTCTGGAGCCGAGGCCGCACCGGCCGGCGCTACTGGAGCTGGGGCCTGATGCTCTCGCACGTCTCCCAGGAGGAGACCCTCCTTCCGGGAGACGTCCTGGGCTCGGGGACCTTCTTCCGGGGCTGCGGCCTGGACCTGGAGCGCTGGGTCAAACCCGGCGACGAGATCGAGCTGCGCGTGGACAAGCTGGGCGCCCTGCGCCACACGGTGGGCAGGCCCAAAGCCCAGACCAGGC
>JAQUNT010000245.1 GCA_028717525.1 Elusimicrobiota bacterium | reverse complement strand
GGCGGACTTCATCAAGAATCCGATCTCCCCGAAGAAGTCGCCAGGGCCGAGACGCCCCACCTCGCGCGCCGCGGCCTTGGCCGCCTTGCGCCAGACCGACAGCTCGCCCTTGTAGACCACGAAGAAATCCTCGCCGGGCTCGCCTTCCCGGAGCACATCTTTATAGGCGGGCCAGACTTCCAGAGAGATGTCGGGAAGGTTCTCGAGCAGACATTCCAGGTCCGGCGACTCGGAGAACGCTTGGGAAAGCTTCAGGGCCTGGGCCAGCCAGTCGAGGTCCTTGGGGCGGATGTGTTGTGACTCCGGTGTCTTGGTCATGGCATGGCCTCCGGGCCTGGGTCAATCATAGCTCATCGGGCCGTGCGACTGCCAGGCCCTCCCGCCGGACCGGCCGCAGACTCCCTCTCGCCTCAGGGAGCCTTCATATCCTATAATGTGAACTTCGGCGACCGGGCATGAGATTCCTTCAGGAGCAGCTGCGGCGCAGGTTCGAGTTCATCTACGTCCTCGCCATCATCCTGTCGGGCGGGTGCATCCATTATCTGGTCCGCTACAAGCTGGCATTCCTGAACCTCTACGCCATCCCGGTCCTGATGGCGGCCTACTACCTGGACACCCGCAAGACGCTCCTGGGAGCGTTCGCCTGCATCCTGCTGACCATGCTCGACGTGGCGCTGACGCCGGAGAGGTTCCTGGGCCCCGGCGGCTACATGGAGCTCTATTTCAGCCTGTTCACCTGGGGGGCTTTCCTGCTGCTCGCGGCCATCCTGGTCGACTTCATGAAGAAGCAGCTGGTGCAGGAGATCGCGCACGGCAAGGGCCTGGGCCAGGAGATCGTCGCGCTCAAGGAGCTCGACGCGCTCAAGGACCGGTTCACGCGCAGCGTCTCCCACGACCTCAAGGCCCCTTTGAACGCCGTGCAGGCCTACGCCCAGCTCATGCGCAGCGGCACCTCCGGCGCCCTGTCCCAGGCCCAGCAGCGCCAGCTGAACATCATCTGCTCCAGCACGGAGGAGATGGCCCGCCTCATCGACGAGATCCTGGACTTCTCCAAGATGCGGGCCGGGCTCATGCAGTTCCACAAGGCCCCGGTGGAGGTGCGCGACATCCTGCATTCCGTGCACGAGCTGCAGAAGGTCAACGCCGACAAGTTCGGCATCCAGTTCCTCGTGGATGCCCAGGAGCCCCTGCCCCAGGTCTGCGTGGACAAGGTCCAGATCGTCCGGGTGGTCACGAACCTGGTCTTCAACGCCTTCAAGTTCACGCCCAGCGGCGGCAAGGTCGAGATCTCCGCCCGCCGGGACTCCGGGGCGCAGGTGCTGTTGCAGGTCCGGGACAGCGGGGCGGGCATCCCCCCGCACCTGCTGGAGAGCATCTTCGACCAGTTCTTCCAGGTCTCCGACACCCGCAAGAAGGCGCGCACCGTGGGGACCGGCCTGGGCCTGGCCATCTCCAGGGAGATCGTGCAGAGCCACGGCGGGAAGATCTGGGCGGAGAGCGGCAACGGGGACGGCAGCCTGTTCTCCTTCACCTTGCCCGCTGCGGTCGAGGCCGCGGCGCCCCCGCCTGCCGCGGAAGGGGCCAAGAAGTAGAGGAGCGCGCATGCCAGAGCAGAAGAAGATCCTCGTGATCGACGACGACATCACCCTGCAGGAGTTCTACACCCAGGTCCTGTCCGCCCATGTCGTGAAGTTCTGCACCAGCGGGGAGGACGCCGTGGCCTGGCTCGAGGCCGGCGCGAAGTTCGACCTCATCTTCCTGGACCTCGACCTGCTGGGCATGTCCGGCTTCATGGTCCTGGAACGGTTCAAGGAGATAAGGACGGAAGATTTTCCTCCGGTCATCGTCAACTCCTGTCTCACGGACGACGAGACCCAGAAGCGGGCCCTGGACAACGGGGCCGTGGCCTTCATGTACAAGCCGATCGGCATGGACAACCTCCTGGGCCTGACGCAGCGGTTCCTGGGCGTGCCCCAGTGAGGCTGCCCCTCCTGCTGGTCCTCGGCGCCTGGGCCGCCGCGGCGCCGGACGCTCCGGCGAGGCCCAAGACGGCGCGGGTCTTCCTCACGGCGCAGGCCGGAGGCCAGCGCCTGGCGCCGGCGGGGAGCGCGGCCTTCACGGACTTCGGCCAGCCTCTGGAGTCCCAGCCCTGCGTGTTCGTGGACCCCTCCAAGTCCTTCCAGACCCTGCTGGGCATCGGCGGGGCGCTCACCGACGCGGCCGCCGAGACCTTCGCGAAGCTGCCCCGCAAGAGGCAGGGCGAGCTCCTGCGCGCCTACTACGACGCGGAGCGCGGCATCGGCTACTCTTTGGCCCGCACCAACATCCACAGCTGCGACTTCTCCAGCGAGAGCTACACCTACACGGCGGACAACGACCGCGAGCTCAAGACCTTCAGCGTGGCCCACGACCGGAAGTTCCGCATCCCCATGATCAAGCGGGCCATCGCCGCGGCGGGCGGCAGGCTGACCCTCTTCGCCAGCCCCTGGAGCCCGCCGGCCTGGATGAAGGACAACGGCAGCATGCTGCAGGGCGGGCACCTCCTCCCCGAGTTCCTGCAGACCTGGGCCGATTACTTCGTGCGCTTCATCCGCGCCTACGAGGCGGAGGGCATCCCGGTCTGGGGCCTGACCATCCAGAACGAGCCGATGGCCAAGCAGACCTGGGAGTCCTGCATCTTCACGGCGGCGGAGGAGCGGGACTTCCTCAAGCTGCACCTGGGGCCGTCTTTGGCCAAGGCCGGGCTGGGCGACCGCAAGGTGCTGGTCTGGGACCACAACCGCGACCTGATGTACCAGCGCGCCCAGACCGTGTTCGGCGACCCGGAGGCGGCCAAGTACGCCTGGGGCCTGGCCTTCCACTGGTACGAGAACTGGTCCGGGGGGGAGCAGCAGTTCGAGAACGTCCGGCGCACGGCCGAGGCCTTCCCGGGGGTCAACCTTTTCCACACCGAGGGCTGCAACGGTCCTTTCGACACGAAGCGCATCGACGCCTGGGACAACGCCGAGGCCTACGGCCAGGCCATGATCAAGGACCTCAACAACGGCGCCGTGGCCTGGACGGACTGGAACGTGCTCCTCGACGAGAGGGGCGGGCCCAACCACGTGGGCAACTTCTGCTTCGCCCCGGTCCACGCCGACACCAAGGCCGGGTCCCTGCACTACACCCCCGCCTACTACTACATCGGGCATTTCTCCAAGTTCATCCGGCCGGGCGCCCGCCGCGTGGCCAGCCTGAGCAACCGCGACCCGCTGCTGACCACGGCCTTCCGCGACGGCGACGGCCGGCTGGCCGTGGTGGTGATGAACCGGGGCGAGAAGGACGTCGCCTACCGGCTCTGGATGGAGGGGAAGGCCGCGGAGCTGCAGAGTCCGGCGCACTCGATCGCGACTTTGCTCGTCGACTAGCGCCCCTACAGGTCGATGTCGACCTGCAGGTTGAAGGTGTTCTTGCCGGCCACGGCGCGGTTGTTCCATATGTCGTAGCCGAGGACCACGCTGGTCTTCTCCGAGAAGTACCAGGTGAGGCCCAGGTTGGTGGCGCCGAGCAGGTTCTGGCCGCCCTGGTGCTCCACCGCGGCCGCGAGCTTCGGGGATATCTCCTTGAGCCGCCGGTCCCAGGAGACCAGCACCCCGTGGTTGGCGACATGCCCCTGCTCGTCGCGCAGCACGGCCCCGTTGCCGCCGTAGTAGCCGGCCGTGAGCCGGCCCACTCCGGCGAAGGTCCTGGCGGCCAGGCCGTAGACCACGTCCTGGTTGGTGAGACCGTTCTTGGTCCCGATGTTGTAGCCGCCGACCGCGAGCGCGGGCGACCATTCGTGCAGGGATTTCTCGGGCGTGCCTACCTTGCCGTGGAAGTAGAGCGGGTTGTTGTCCAAAGCCTGGTCGCCCTGATACATGAGGTCGAAGCCGGCCTCGGCCCGTATCTTATCCGTCGGCAGGATCCCCATGGTCGGGCCGATCATGGACATGGGGCCCTTCCGGGTCCCGTTGTTCTCGTCCTGCGTGCGCAGGTAGACGTCGAAGTTGAGGTGCGGGACCTTGTAGGGCTGGATGTCGGTGGAGGGAATCACGATGATGCCCGAGGGGGTGGCCCCGGCCGTCGCCGCGAGGAGCCACAGGGGCGCGGCGAGGAGTCGCTTCATCCTGAGGATTGTAGCAGTTCGGCCGGCGGCCCATCCCGGCACGGCCGTTCCTAATTAGCTATCATCTGTAACGGCCTATGGCCCGCAGGCACTCATCCCCGAAGGAGGATCCATGCCCCACCACAGCCGCGCCCCGGAGAGCCGCGTCCAGATGACCCCCCGCCGCGACGGCCGGCCGGAGGCCGCCCAGAAGGTCTCGGACTACTTCGGCTGCAACGTGTTCGGCGCCGAGACCATGCGCCTGCTCCTGCCCAAGGAGACCTACCGCCGCTTCCGCGAGGCCGTGGAGAACGGCAAGCGCATGGACCCCGAGATCGCCAACGCCATCGCCGCGGCCATGAAGACCTGGGCCCTCTCCAAGGGCGCCACCCATTACTGCCACTGGTTCCAGCCCATGACCGGCTACACCGCGGAGAAGCACGACGCCTTCGTGGAGCCCACGGGCGACGGGCGGGCCATCGAGAACTTCTCCGGCCGGCATCTGGCCCAGGCCGAGCCCGACGCCTCCAGCTTCCCTTCGGGCGGCCTGCGCGTGACCTTCGAGGCGCGGGGCTACACGGCCTGGGACCCCACCTCCCCGGCCTTCATCATGGAGATGAAGGGCGGGGCGACCCTGTGCATCCCCACCATCTTCGTCTCCTACAACGGCCAGTCCTTGGACGACAAGACCCCGCTG
>JAQUNT010000244.1 GCA_028717525.1 Elusimicrobiota bacterium | reverse complement strand
CGCGGCACCCGGCGGTCCGCGCCTGCGTCGTGGCCCTGGTGGAGTCCGGGGGGGAGAAGAAGCTGGCCGCGTACTTCACGGCCGCGAGCCGCGACGCGGCGGAGCCTACCCCCGCGCAGCTGCGCGCTTTCGCCGCGGCGGCGCTGCCCGCGCCCATGCTGCCCGCGTTCTTCCTCCGGCTGGCGGAACTCCCGCTGACCGCGCACGGCAAGGTCGCCTGGGAGGCGCTGCCGGCCCCCGGCGGGGAGGGGTTGGCCCGGGAGGAAGGCTTGGCGCTCCCGCGGACCGAGGAGGAGAAGTCCCTGGCGGATATCTTCCGCGAGGTCCTGAAGCTGGACCGGGTCGGCCTGCACGACAACTTCTTCCACCTGGGAGGCCATTCCCTCGCCGCGGCCCGGGTCGCCATGCGCGTGCAGCACGTCTTCGGCGTGCGCTGCCCCGTGCGCGCGGTGTTCGACCACCCGGATCTGGCCGCGCTGGCCCTGTTCGTGCGGGAGAGGCTGGCCGGAGCCCGGGTCCCGCTGGCGCCCGTCGGCCGGGCCGACCGCGGCCGGCCCCTGCCGCTCTCCTTCGCGCAACAGAGGTTGTGGTTCCTCGACCAGTACGAGGAAGCCGCCTCCGCCGCCTACAACCTGCCCCTGGCGTTCCGGCTGCAGGGGCCGCTGGACGTCCGGGCCCTGGAACGGGCGCTGGGCGCCCTGGTGGAGAGGCACGAGATCCTGCGCACCGTGTTCCCGAGCCGGGGCGGGGTGGCCCACCAGGAGATCCTCCCGGCGGCTCCCGTGACCCTCAGCCCGGAGCCGCTGCCGCCGCAGGCCCTGGCCCGGGAGCTCGAGGCCGAGGCCCACTGCCGGTTCGACCTGGAGCGCGGCCCGCTCTTCCACGCGCGCCTTTTCTCCACCGGGGAGGCGGAATGGGTCCTGATGGTCAACCAGCACCACATCATCAGCGACGCCTGGTCCGCGGGCATCCTCACCCGCGAGCTCTCCGAGCTCTACGAGGCCTTCCGCTCCGGCCGGCAGCCCCGCCTGCCCCGGCTGCCCGTGCAGTACGCCGACTACGCCTGCTGGCAGAGGGAGTGGCTGCGCGGCGAGGCCCTGCAGGAGCAGGTCGCGTTCTGGAAGGAGAACCTCAAGGATCTGCCCAGCGTGGAGCTGCCCGCGGACCGCCCGCGGCCGGCGGCGCAGAGCTACAGGGGCCGGCGGCTGGCCTTCCGCCTGGAGCCCGAGCTGGCCGGTGCGCTGCGGACGCTCTGCCGCAAGACGGACACCACGCCCTTCATGGCGGTCCTCGCCGCCCTCTACGTCCTGATCCACCGCTACACCGGCGCACAGGACCTCGTGGTCGGCGCGCCGGTGGCCAACCGCGCCCATCCGGACCTGGAGGGGGTGCTGGGCTTCTTCGTCAACGTCATTGCCCTGCGCTGCGGCCTGGGGGGCGAGACCACCTTCCAGGAGCTGCTCGAGCGCGTCAAGAGGACCTGCCTCGACGCGTACGCCAACCAGGACGTCCCCTTCGAGCACCTGGTCGATGTGCTGGGCGTGCCCAGGGACGTCAGCCGGACCCCGGTGTTCCAGGTCATGCTCGTGATGCAGAACGTCCGGGACCCCGTGCGCCTGGACCTGCCCGGCGTGCGCGCGCAGGAGATCGAGACCCTCTGCGACATGGCGAAGTTCGACCTCGCCTTCATCCTGACCGAGGCGGACGGCTCCCTGGAGGGGCTGGTCGAGTACAACGCCGACCTGTTCGACGCCGCGAGCATCGAGCGCATGGTCTGCCACCTCAAGACCCTGCTGGGCTCCGGCCTGAAGGAGCCGGAGCGGCCGGCCGGGCTGCTCCCGATGCTCATGGAGCCGGAGCGGCGGCTAGTCCTCTGCGACTGGAACCGGCTGCGCCGCTCAGCCCCGCCCCGGACCCTGCACCCCCTCTTCGCAGAGCAGGTCCGCAAAGACCCCGGGGCCGCGGCCCTGGTTTGCGGCGGCCAGACCCTCACCTACGGGGAGCTCAACGCCCGGGCCAACCGCCTGGCGCGCCTGCTGCGCGCGCGCTACCTCGCGAGCGCCGGCGTCCCCCTGCCGGAAGGCGCCCTGGTCGGGCTGTGCCTGGAGCGGGGGCCCGCCATGGTGGCGGCCATGCTGGCCGTGCTCAAGGCCGGTGGAGCCTACGTCCCCATCGACCCGGACTACCCCCATGAGCGGGTGAGCCTCATGCTGCGGGACTCGGGCGTCCGCCTGGTGCTGAGCGAGTCCCGCGCGCTGGACAAGGTCTCCTTCCTGACTCTCTCCGGCCTCGACGAGAAGGAGGCCGCCTGCGTGCGCACCGAGCCGCGCGCCCAGATCCGGGACCTGGACCGTCTGCCCCTGCCGGACCGCGGGCTCATAGACGCGGCGCGCTACCGGCAGCGCATCGGCTTGGCCATGGTGAAGGAGCGGGTCTCCATCCAGGCCAGCCGGGGCTGCCCGTATTCCTGCGCCTACTGCCACAAGATCTGGCCCAAGACCCGCGCGGCGCGCTCCCCGGAGCACATCCTCGCGGAGATCGAGCACCACCGGCGCGCCGGGATCCGGCGCTTCGCCTTCATCGACGACATCTTCAACCTCGACCGCAGGTCCGGCCCCCGGCTCTTTGAGCAGATCATCCAGCGCCGGCTGGAGGTGGAGCTCTTCTTCCCCAACGGGCTCCGGGCCGACCTCCTAGACGAGAGCTATATCGACCTGATGGTCGAGGCGGGCACGAAGAGCGTGGCCCTGGCCCTGGAATCGGCCTCGCCGCGCCTGCAGAGGCTCATCGGCAAGCGCCTCGACCTGGACCGGACGCGCCGGGTCGTGGACTACTTCGCCTCCCGGCACCCGCAGGTGATCCTGGAGCTCTTCGCCATGATCGGCTTCCCGTCCGAGACGGAGGCCGAGGCCCTGGCGACCATGGAGTTCATCGAGCGCACCCGCTGGCTCCATTTCCCCTACCTGCACGTCCTGAAGATCTATCCCGGCACGGACATGGCCGGCATCGCCGCGGCGCACGGCGTGTCCCGGGAGGCGATCCGGCGCTCCGCGCACCTGGCTTTCCACGAGCTCCCGGACACCTTGCCCTTCGACAAGAGCTTCGCGCGGCGCCTGCAGGCGCGCCTGCTCAACCAGTACTTCCTCAGCCGGGACAGGCTCCTGGCCGCCATCCCCTTCCAGAAGCGGGTGCTCAGCAAAGACGAGTTCGCGCAGAAATACGACTCCTATCTGCCCGCCCATCTGCCCAGCTGCGCTGACGTGCTCAAGTTCTGCGGCCTGGACGAGGACGAGATCCCCGGGGGCCCCTTCCGCCGCAGCGGGCCGCGGCCCCGGGAGCGGCCGCGGCCCCGCGCGCCGGACGCCCGGGCCCCGGGGCTCAAGGTGCTCCTGCTCGACCTCTCCCAGAACTTCGCGGCCGGCCGCGGCATGCTCTACGATGTGGTGGAGGAGCCGCTGGGCCTGCTCTACCTGGCCGCCTCCCTGCAGAAGGCCTACGGGAGCGCGGTCCAGGTGCGCATCGCGAAGTCCCGGGTGGACTTCGCGGGCACCGAGGAGCTGGCCCGGCTGGCCCGGGACTTCGGCCCGGACCTCATCGGCATCCGGACCTTGACCTTCTACCGGGAGCTCTTCCACAGGGCCGCCGCCCGGCTCAAGGCCCTCCTGCCGGGCGTGCCCATCGTCGCCGGCGGCCCGTACGCCACCAGTGACCACGCCTCTTTGCTGGCCGACCCCGGCGTGGACCTGGCCGTGCTGGGCGAGGGGGAGTCCACCTTCACCGAGCTGGTGGGCCGCATGCTGGACAACGGCGGCCGGCTGCCCGGCCGGGAGGCCCTGCAGAAGGTCCGGGGCCTGGCCTTCGCCCAGGAGGCGGGCGCGCGGCGAGAGGTGCTGCTCCTGGACGCGGAGGAGCCCGGGCTGGAGGGGCTCTCCGGCGAGGACCTGGAGGAGTTCGGCCGACCGGAGAGCCTGGCTTACGTCCTCTATACCTCGGGCTCGACCGGAACGCCCAAGGGGGTCATGGTCGAGCACAGGAACGTGGTCCGCCTGCTCCGCAACGAGGAGCTCCCGTTCGATTTCCGGAGCCGCGACACCTGGACGCTCTTCCATTCCTGCTGCTTCGATTTCTCGGTCTGGGAGATGTACGGCGCCCTCCTCTCCGGCGCGCGCCTGGTGGTGGTCACCCGGGATGTGGCCCGGGATCCGGAGCGCTTCCTGCAGCTCCTGGCCGCGGAGAGGGTCACGGTGCTCAACCAGACCCCGGGGGCCTTCTCCAACCTGATGCGCTTCGCCCTGGAGAGGCGCGCGCCCCGCCTGAAGCTGCGCTACGTCATCTTCGGCGGCGAGGCCCTGAACCCGGCGGCGCTGCGGCCCTGGCTGGACCGGTACGGGGACCAGGCTCCGGAGCTGGTCAACATGTTCGGCATCACCGAGACCTGCGTGCACGTCACGCATGCCCGGATCGACCGGGAGGCGGCGCAGGCCTGCCGCCTGGGCTCCCCCATAGGCCGGGCGCTGCCCGACCTGAGCCTCTACGTGCTGGACCGCCGCCTCCAGCCTGTGCCCATCGGGGTGCCCGGCGAGCTCTTCGTGGGCGGGGCGGGCGTGGCGCGCGGCTATCTCAACCGGCCGGAGCTCGACGCGGAGCGGTTCCTCCCCAACCCCTTCGCCGCGCCGGAGGACGCGGCCGCGGGCCGCAACGGCCGCATGTACCGGACCGGGGACCTCGTGCGCTGGCGGCCCGGGGGGGTCTTGGAGCACATGGGCCGGGCCGACTCCCAGATGAAGGTGCGGGGCTTCCGGGTCGAGCCCGGAGAGATC
>JAQUNT010000243.1 GCA_028717525.1 Elusimicrobiota bacterium | reverse complement strand
CCCCCTACACGCCGCTCTTCCGATCTGGCACTCCAGCGCCAGCTTCCGGTCCCCCGCGCGCCAAGCCAGGTTCGCCTGCTCCAGGGCCGCTGCCGAGGCGTCCGGCGGGCGCGGCGGCTCCTCCGGCGCGGCGCCGCGCTCCCCCAAGGCAGCGGAGAGAGAGAGCTCCCGCGACCGGCCCTGCTCGTCAAGCTTCCCGGTCCGGGCCCGCGCCAGGCAGTCCAGCGCCAGCTTGCGGTCCCCCGCGCGCCAGGCCAGCTCCGCCTGCTCCAGCCACGATCTCGCGTCGTCCGGCGAGCCCTTGAGCAGTCCCGGCAGCAGGGCCAGCGCGGCCCGGTAATCGCCCAGCCGCACGAGCAGGCCGCGCATCGTCGACCGGCCCTCAGGGTCGAGCGTCTCCCGGCGCACGCGCGCCAGGGACTCCAGCGCCAGCCTGCGCTCCCCCGCCTGCGCCGCCAGGCGGGCCTCCTCCAGGAGGATGGCGGTCTGTCCGGGGCGGACCGCCTCCATCTCGCGCAGAAGGGCCAGCGCCTCGCGGGGCCGCAGCACGGCCGACAGCAGCTGATAGCCCCCCATCAGGAACTCGTTGTCGGCCGAGCGCAGGCGCTGCAGGAACGCATCCTCCCCGGTTCGTTGATCGTGGATGGAGACCGTGGGCGCGTATTCGGCCATCGCCGCCTGGAGGGCTTCCCGCGCCGCCGCCCGCCGTCCCGCCTTGAGCTCGGCGGCCGCCCGCATGAACAGCACATCCCCGCGATCCTTCGCGCACTGGGAGGGAGCTCCTTGCCAGCGCCCCTCCACCAGCGCCAAGGCCAGCCGGTACTTCGATTCGAAGGGAGACAGCTCCACGGCCCGCCTGAAGTCCGCCGCGAAGCCGGCGGTATCGGAAGTTCCGCCGGTTCCGGCCGGACGGACTTCCTTACGGCCGGAGCCGGCGGTATCGGAAGTTCCGCCTTCCTTCAAGCGCAGGAGCCCCCGTTCGTAGCGCAGGCAGGAATCCCGGGGGTGCTCTCGGATGGCCGCATCCAGGGCGGCGGCGGAGATGGGCACGGCGCGGCCCGCATAGGTGAGGGCCACCCAGCCGGCGTGGCCGGAGAGGGCCAGCAGTCCGGCCAGGATCAGCAGGACCGCTCCCCGCGCCAGGCGGGACACCCAGCCCGCCTCGCCCTTCCACCCGTCTGCCACCCAGGACGTCAGACCATAGGCCGCCAGCAGCCAGAGCAGGTACCACAAAGGCTTGAAGTAATGGGCCTGGATCGACATGAAGCAGTACAGGGCCGGGAAATAGAGCGCGAGGAAGGCGAGCTGGAGTACCTCGGCCCGCGACCGGCCGCGCCACAGGCCGAAGAGGGCCAGGATGAAGAGCAGGGGCGCCCAGGAGAAGACCAGCGCCAGCCTCCGCGCATAGCCGGCCAGATACCGCAAGGGATGCCGCAGCACCTCCCGGATCGCCCAGCCCAGCACCTCGCTGTGCTGGAGCGGCCGGTCCGCCAGGGCCCTGAAGTTCCCCTCCGGCGTCCCCACGATCCCCAGCGCTCCCGGGATGATGTTGCCGTCGCACTGCCCGTACTCCACGGGGACGAATTCCTTGCGGAGCTGCCAGTTCATGCCGATGAACGGGAGCAGGAACAGGTAGGGCACGACCAGCAGGATGAGCGCCTGCCGCCAATACTCGCGCAGCGGCCGGCGCTGCGCCAGCCATTCGTACAGGACCAGCAGCGGAGGGAAGAAGACCATGGTCGAGCGGCAGGACAGGCTGACCCCCAAGGCGAGCGCCAGCAGCAAGCTGGTCTTGGCGGACGGCGCCTGGGCGCGCCAGATGAGCAGGCCCGCGGTCAGGAGCACCAGCAAAGAGTAGAACTGCTGGATGTCGTGGGCCTCCAGGAAATTCCCGTAATGGTAGAGCCCGAACATCCCCAGCCCCGTCACCAGGGCGCAAGGCCCGCCCCCCAGCAGGAACCCGGAGGCCAGCAGGACGGCGTAGACCACGACCAGGCAGCCCCTGGTCACGTCCGATTCAGCGAGCGCGCGCAGGTTCAGGAGCGCCCGCAAGTCGCCGTAGAGAGGCAGATGCCAGGAGGCCATCTGGTCCTGGAAGCCGTGCAGGAGGTGGTCTCCCAGGAAGACGTAGTCGTCCTGAGGGTAGGGGTTGGCGTCGGCCGCCCCGAAATGGAGCGTCCAGGCGAAGACCAGCAGCAGAGCCGCCCCGGCTAGGAACCCGAGGAGCTGGTAAGGGACCCTTCGTGAATCGCCCATGGGAATGACCGGCGGGCCGCCGAATAAAGTATGCTACAAATCTTGACGCTGCTGAGAGAATGTCCCAGATAGTCCTGGTCTACCCGGCGACCGGCCTGGATGTGCGCGGGCTGTCCGTCTGGCTCCCCCTCTCGGTCCTGGCGGTCGCCTCGGGCGTGGCCGACTCCTACGACGTCGCGGTCATCGACCAGCGCGTGGACCGCGGCTGGCGGCGGACCCTGACCCGGGCCCTGGACGCGCGCACGCTCTGCGTCGGCATCTCCGCCATGACCGGAGCGCAGATCCGGCACGGTCTGGACGCCGCGCGCCTGGTGCGCGAGGCCGCCCCCGGCCTGCCCATCGTCTGGGGCGGCAATCACCCGACCCTGGCGGCGGCGCAGACGGCGGAGCATCCCCTGGTCGACATCGTCGTGGTCGGGGCAGGAGAACGGACCTTCCGCCGGCTCGTCGACGCGCTGCAGGCCGGGACGGATTGGCGGCGCGTCCCCAACATCGCCTACCAAGGCGAGGGCGGCGCGGTGCTCCAGCTCGACGCCGGCGCGGCCGCGGACCCGGATCCGCTGCCGGAGCTCCCCTACCATCTCGTGAACGTCGAGGACTACGTCTCCGGCCGCGCCCTGTTCGGCCGGCCCGTGCGCAGCCTGCCCCTGATCAC
The DNA here is from genome assembly GCA_028717525.1 of Elusimicrobiota bacterium. Classification (GTDB taxonomy): domain Bacteria; phylum Elusimicrobiota; class Elusimicrobia; order UBA1565; family UBA9628; genus UBA9628. Next base: position 1,922 of record JAQUNT010000243.1, on the reverse strand, counting down.
CTCCTTCGGCTGCCCCTACGCCTGCGCGTTCTGCTGCCAGCCCGTGCTCTCCCGCCGGCGCTGGCGGCGGATGCCGCCCGAGCAGGCCGCCCGGCGGGCCTCGGCCCTGGCGGAGCGCTACCGCCTCGACGCGGTCGAGTTCCACGACGAGGAGTTCTTCGCGGACCGGGACCGCGGGGTGCGCATCGCGCAGCGCATCGGCGGCGCCTTCTCCTGGTACGTCCAGACCCGCATGGACGACCTGCTGGGCTTGGACCTCGCGGCCCTGGAAAGGAACGGCCTGAGGGCCGTGCAGCCGGGCCTGGAGAGCGGGTCCGACCGGATCCTGGCCCTGGTGCGCAAGCAGGAGACCGTCGCGCAGTACCGCGCGGCCAACGCGGCCTTGGCGCGCACCGGCATCGCGGCGACCTACAACTTCATGATGGGCTTCCCCACCGAGACCCCGGAGGAGCTGCGCGCCACGGTCGACCTGGCCCTCGAGCTCCTGGATGCCAACCCTAACGCCCGCGTCGCCGGCTTCTACGCCTTCGTGCCCTACCCGGGCTGCGAGCTCTACGAGCTCGCGCTCCGGCAGGGATTCGTCGCGCCCGGCAGCCTGGAGGACTGGAGCCGATACAGCCGCCAGCACATCGCCGCGCCCGGGCTGCTGGACCGGGACGCCCTCGAGTTCCTCATGCTGACCTCCAAGTTCATCGACGGCAGCCGCCTGCACGGCTCCCTGCCGCCCTACCTCCTGCCCCGGGAGCTCCTGCCCCGCGTCGCGCGCCGCTACCGCGGGCTCTGGGGGAGGCACGACTTCCGGCCCTCATGGGACGTGCGCCTGCTGGCCCTGGCCGCGCGCTGGCTGTGAACCCAAGACCGCGCCTGAGCATCATCGTGCCCGCCAGCCGCGGGCCGGAGTTCATCGCGCCGCTGATCCGGAGCCTGGAGGGGCAGACCGCGGCTCCGGGACTCTTTGAGCTCATCCTGGTGTGCGATCACGCCGCGCGGTATTCCTCGGAGCGCTTCTCCGTCAGGACCATCCGGGCTGCCAGCCGCCACCCCTGCGCCAAGCGCAACGAGGGGGCGGCGGCCGCGGCCTCCCAGGAGCACCTCGCTTTCATCGACGACGACGTGAAGGTCGAGCCCCATTGGGTCGCCCGGGTCCTCGCGGCCCTGGACGACGGGAGCGCCGACGTCGTGACCGGGCCGAGCGACATCCCCTATTCCTCGGACCGGGACCAGCTCGTCGCCAACGCGATCATCTGCTCCCGCTTCTTCAGCCTCAAGACCGCCATGGCCCAGCGCAGCCGCCGGAGCATCCGCTTCTTCGAAGTGTCGCTCTGCAACGCGGCGCTCAAGCGCGCGGTCTGGGAGCGCGTCGGCGGCTTCAACGAGGTGGCCGCTTATTGGATCGACGACGCGGAGTTCTTCCACATCGCCGAGTCGCTGGGCTTCCGGCTGGTCAACGACCCGGAGATGCGGCTCGCGCATCACAAGCGGCCGGCCTGGCGGCCCATGGCCGCGCATTATTTCCGTCAGCGCTGGCACGCCGGCCTCTCCACCTGGCTGTTCCCGGAGCTCTACCTGCCGCAGACGGCGGTGCCGCTCTCCGCGGCCCTGCTCCTGCTCCTGCTGGCCTTCCCGGGCCTGGTCCTGCCCGCCCTGGCCGCGGCCCTCGCGGCCTGCGGGCTGGTCGGGGCCATCGTCCTCGCCCCGTCCGGCGCCCCGGGCGCCGCGGCGCGCCTGGGGGTCTCCCTGCCCATCGGGATGGCGGCCAACTTCCTGGGCTTCTGGCTGGGCCTGCTGGCCGGGCCCTTCTTCCGCCTCGCCGCGGCGCCGGCCCGGGCCTACAAGCGCTACCGCTATCGCGACCGCGGGCGCCCCTTCCTGGGCCAGGAGATCGTCCAGCCGCCCTGGTCCGTCCTGAGGCAGCTCGTGCC
>JAQUNT010000242.1 GCA_028717525.1 Elusimicrobiota bacterium | reverse complement strand
CGAGCAGGTGCACGGTCCAGTCTTCGCTGGGTCGGCCCAGGTGCTCCACGCGGCCCTGCGCCAGGTGCACCACCAGGTCCTGCGCGCGGTGGTGGTAGTCGATGAAATAGTCCTTGATGACCTCGCCCTTGTAGCCCAGGGCGAGCATGAATTCCCCGAAGCCGAAGCGGGAGTAGTGCTTCATGATGTGCCAGAGGATGGGGCGGCCGCCGATCTCCACCATGGGCTTGGGGATGCGGTCGGTCATCTCGGAGAGCCGAGAGCCCATGCCGCCGGCCAGTATGCCGACTTTCATGAGGCCAATGTTAGCAATTCTTCCCGGCGAAAGGAAGCCGCGTCAGCGGGGTTTGTCCGGTCGGACCGAGGTCAGCGGCTCGACCCAGAGGGAGGTGAGGTACTGGTCGTTGCGGCGCACGCCGCGGCCCGCCTTCAGGATGGCTTCCAGCTGGGCCGTGACGGCGCGCGCAGGGGAGTCCGGCTTGACGTCCGCCCCCAGCTTCCAGGAGAAGTAGGAGCGCACCCATTCCGGGACCAGGAGGTAGTCGGACCACATCCCCCGGACGTCGCCCAGCCGGGCTCGGACCAAGGCGCGGTCGATGTAGGCCCACAGCGGGGAGTTGCCGAAGCGGACCGCGGCATCAAGGTCCGCGAGGGCTTCCTGCCGGCGGCCGCAGAGCCGGAGGGCCTCGCCGCGCCAGACCAAGGCTTCTTGGTCCTCCGCATGGGCCTGGAGCTGGGCGTCGAGGTCGCGGAGCGCCTCAGGGAAATGGCCGAGCTTGAGATGCGCCGCGCCGCGCCAGCACAGCGCCAGCGCGGACGAGCGGCAAGCCGCCGCTTCGTCGAGGTCGCGCAGGGCCTTGCGGTAGCTGCCGAGCCAGAGCCGCATCTCGCCCCGCCAGGCCAGAACAGACCCCCGGTCCTCCGGCGGGACCGAGTCCAGCAGGGCGTCCATCTCGGCAAAGGCCCGCGTCGGGGCGCCCTTGACCAAGGCGATCTCGGCCAGGAGCGCTCGGGCCTTCCAGACTTGCGGGGCGCTCTCCAGGACGGCCCGGAGATCGGCGGCGGCTTCGGCGCAGTCCCAGCGGTTGTTGAGCAGCAGGAGCCCGCGATGCCAGCGCATCCAGCCGTAGCGGCGGGGCAGGCCGGCCAGCCGATCGCTCTCGCGCAGGGCCTCGGCCGTCCAGCGCAGCCGGTCCAGGATGACGGTGGTGAGCAGGATCTTCCAGGCCCGGAAGGCCCCGCGGTCGGGACGCTTGAGCACGGCCTGCAGGAGGTCGTAAAGGCTGGAATCCGGGAATGTGACCAAGCCCCGGTCCACGGGATACATGATCCCCTCGACGATCTCGGCGGGGGGCCGCGCGGCCATGATGCGGTCTCCCAGCGAGAAGGCGGCCTCGAGCTTCTTCGCGGCCACCAGCTCGCGCATCTTGCGGACCAATTGCCGCAGCGCGGCCGCGCGCGGGGAATCCGCAGGAGCGGCCCAGTCACGACGTCCGCCGGCGGTGGCGTTCACTGGGAGACATTATATACCATGTCCTCGCCGCCATGGCTTCCACCGCCACCCGGGAAGACGCCTTGCTCGCTTCGGTCGCGGACCGCTTCTCCCCGCAGTACGACATCACCAGCCTGTTGACCAACGTCAACCGCGAGCATGCGGAGGAGGAGTTCGACTCCGCGGCGATCCGCGATCTGTGGCGGCGCCACGCGAAGGCCGACGCGAAGAGGTCCTGCCGCTGCGAGCTCTCCGCCTACCTGCACATCCCGTTCTGCGGGCAGAAGTGCGCGTATTGCTGCTACTACTCGGTCCCCCTGGAGCGGCCCGTCTGGCTGAGCCGATACCTCGCATCCCTGGAGGCCCAGCTCGACTACTTCGCCCCGGCTTTCGCCGGCCGCCGCTTCGAGACCCTTTATGTCGGCGGCGGGACGCCGAGCCTGCTGAGCCCGCGCCAGCTGCGCGGCCTTCTGGGGAGGCTCTTCCGGCGCTACGCCTTCCGCGGCGACGGGGAACGGACCTGCGAACTGAACCCCTTCAGCGCGAGCGCCGAGTCGCTCGCGGTGCTCGAGGAGTTCGGCTTCAACCGGGTCAGCATGGGCGTGCAGTCCTTCCGTCCCGAGGTCCTGCGGCGCGAGAACCGCGGCTATCAGACGCGCGAATCCGTGGCCCGGGCGATCGGCCTCGTCCTGGGCCGCGGCCGCTTCATCCTCAACGTGGATCTGCTCGTCGGCTTGCGCGGCGACGGCCGGGTCTCGTTCCTCGAGACCCTCGACGCGCTCCTGGCGCTCAAGCCCAGCACGGTCACCGTCTATCCGGTCAAGCCCACGGTCGCGTACCTGCGCGACCACTACGGCGGTGACATGCGCCGCTTCGAGTCGGACTTGGCCCGGCGCTACGGCGATGTGGGGGCCCGAGCCGCGGCCGCGGCCCGCCGGTGCGGGTATCTCGCGCGTCCGGAGCGGCCCAGCCTGCGGGACAACGACTGGCTCTTCCGGAGGGAGCCCCTGCGCCGGCTCGAGTACGTCTATGACGACATCGCGCCGCAGCCGGTCTCCGTGTTCTCTTTGGGTCCGACCGCCCGCTCGCGCATCGCGGGGGAACTGGCCTACTACCAGCGGGGGACCTATGAGACGGCTTTCTCACCCGAGGCCAAGGTCTGGCGCGGGCTCCGGATCGACCGGCGCTGGGAGATGCGGAAGTTCATCCTGCGCGAGTTGATGGACCGCGGCGCGATCTCGCCGGATCGCTTCCGGGGCCTTTTCGGGACCAGCCTGGGCGCGGCCTTCCCGCAGACAGGCCGCGCCGGCCGGGAGCCGGCCGACCGGGACCCGCGGCGGGTCTTCCTGGCCGCGCTGCGCTTCCTGGCCCCGGGAGAGCTCGCGGGCATGTCCGAGGCGCGCTTCTCGCTCCGGTCGGCCCGCGGCGCCTGGCATCTGAGCCTGCACCGGCTCGCCGAAGGCGAGCCCAGCATGAGCCGGGCCGGGAGGCTGGGCCTGATCCTCAAGGGCGAGCCGGTCCCGCTGGTGGCGCCCCAGGTCGACGCGACCTTGCTCCGGTTCCTCGGCGCGGCCTTCCAGCGGGCGGCCGGAAGCCGCGGGGACGCTCCGCCGCTGCGCGTCGCATCCCTGGTCCTGGACCGGCTGCGGTCCTTGGTGGCGGGTCTGGAGCGCGCCGGACGCGTCCCGCGCGGGGTCTTGCGCGCGGAGCCGGAGGCGGGGTCTTGAAGCGGCCCGGCCACGCCTTCATCTTGATCCCCTGGCACATCGGCCACTGGCAGGACATGACCTTGCGGGCCGTGGCCACGACCCGGCGCCTGCGCTGCCTGGTGACGGAGGACGCCGGCGACGCCCGGAGGCAGTTCGCCGAGCTCCGCCTGGACTGCTCCGCCAAGGAGTTCCTGGAGGTGCCGTCGCGTCCCCGGCCGGCCTTCCTGCGGCGGGTCCTGGACCGACTGCGCGTCGAGGACGTGGGCATGGTCTCCTTGGGCGGCGTGCCCTGCTTCATGGACCCGGGCGGCTGGCTGGTCCGCGAACTGCGGGAGAGAGGAGTGCCGGTGCGGGCCCTGGCGGGAGCCTCGAGCCTGGCCGCGGTCCTTTCTCTGAGCGGCTTCGACTGGATCGAGACCCCCCGCGGCCGCGCCTTCAGCTTCGTCTTCTTCGACGAGCACGGGGACCAAGGCGCTTTCCAGGCGGCGGTCGGACGCGCGGGCGAGCCGGTCGTGGTCTTCATCCGCAAGCACGCCTTCGCGCTCTGCCTGCGCGGTATGCGCGGGCTGGTCGGGAGCAGGCGGATCACGGCGTTCTTCGACTTGACCAAGAACCCTCGGGAGCAGTACCCTTACGCGGACTGGGTGCGGACCATGGGCTGCGCGGCCTGGCTGCGGCGGGCGGCCCGCATCCGCTGGCGCGAGGTCGCGGACGTGTCCCTGCTCATCCATCCCGATGAAGAATAGCCATCGGGCGCCGCGCCGCATCGAGGTGCACCTGGGCGCCCGCTGCAACAGCCGCTGCATCTTCTGCATGAGCAGCGTCAACCGGGACCTCCACGAGCCGTGGGCCAAGCCGGAACGGGTCAAGGCGGAGCTGCGGCATTTCTACCGCGAGGGCTGCCGCGCCGCGGGCTTCCTGGGCGGCGAGCCCACCGTCTATCCGCACATCGTCGAATGCGTGGCCTATGCCCGACGCCTCGGCTACGGACAGATCGTCATCTGCAGCAACGGCCTGCGGCTCAGCGACGCCGCCTTCTGTCGGCGCTTGGTCCAGGCGGGGCTCAGCCGGGTGACCGTCTCCGTGCACAGCCACCGGGCGGAGGTCGAGGACCGCCTCATCACGCGCGTGCCGGGCGCGCTGGCGCGCAAGGTCCGGGCCGTCCGCAATCTGGCGGCGCTGAGGCAGGAGGGGGCCCTGCCCGGCAACATCTCGCTCAACCCGGTCCTCTGCCGTCCCACCTTGCGCGGCATGGAGGAGTTCATCCTCTTCTTCGCGGGATTGGGGGTGGACGATGTGCGCTTCAACTACATCTGGCCTCACGGCGAGGTGAAGGCGGACCCGGCGTGGACCCCGTCCTTCCGCGAAGCCATGCCGGAGATTGTGCGCGTCCTGCTGGCCAACGAGAAGCGCCTGGGCAAGCATCTTTCCTTCGGCGGCATCCCGAAATGCGCGCTGCTTCTGGCCGGGGTCTCCGGCCGCCTCCTGGAGTACCTCGCCTCCAAGTACCTCGACGAAGCGGGCTTCGACCCGGCCAACGATGTGAGCATGGCCACCAAGCAAGGGCCGATGCGGGACCGCTTCGTCTGGCAGCAGGTCAAGCGGGACATGCTCAAGACGATGGGCCCGGACTGCGGTCA
>JAQUNT010000241.1 GCA_028717525.1 Elusimicrobiota bacterium | reverse complement strand
GTCCTAAGCGTTAGATGGGGGTTCGATTCCTCCTCGGGGCAACTTTCAAGGGGTTGAAACAGGGGCAAACAATGGGTCAGGGCTCAAGTCAGGCGCAACGAGATCCAGGACGCGGTGGACCGCGGCCTGCGCTGGACGCTCAGCAACCGCCGCACCGCGGGCATCGGCGCCGGCGCGATCGCGGCGGTCCTGCTGCTGGGCGGGCTTTTCCTATATAGTCATCGCGCCCGGCAGAGCGCGGCCTGGGACGAGCTGTCCGTGGCCAACACCATGGCCTACTCCGGGCAGGCGGACGCGGCGGTCAAGAAGATCGAGTCGCTCGTCGAAGCCTACCCGGGCACCACGGCTGCGGGCTACGCTCTGCTCTTCGCGGGCGACCTGCTCTATCACAGGGAGCGCTACGCCGACAGCCAGAAGTACTACGAGCAGTTGGTGGAGCGCGGCCAGCCGAGGGTCCTGCAGCCCTTGGCCTTGGGGGGCCTGGCCTTGGCCCAGGAATCCGCCGGGCAGTGCCGGCAGGCGCAGGAGACCGAGGAGCGCTTCCTGAGCGCCTATTCGGACCACTTCCTGGCGCCGCAGGTGCACGCCTCTATGGCCCGCTGCCTGAGCGCATTAGGTCAAAACGACTCCGCCAAGGCGGCTTTGCAGAAGATCGCCCTGCAGTACCCGGAGACTTCCTGGGCGTCCTGGGCCCAGGAGCGCCTGAAGGCCCTGGGAGGGGGGGCGTAAAACACACCACTGGCTGACACACTTAGCTATTGACAGGAAAAATAGGTGTTTGTTAGAATCCTACCCGCTTGTAATCAAGGAGACTCGGCCCTCAAAGGTCGAGGCCGCGGCCAGAAGCCTACGGCACGCTCCTGAAGAAGGAAAAACGTAGGCCCCGCGAGAGCGGGGTTGATGAGTAAAATAGATCCCCGCATAGGCGGGGCTTACGAAAGTAAGGAGGAATAGTGCAAATGAAGAAGCTCCTGGGATCGGCCTTGGCCCTGGCGCTGCTCGTCAGCGTCGGAACGGCGAATGCCGAGCTGTTGAAGAACTTCAAGTTCGGTGGCTCCGTGGAGATGAGCGCCATCTCCGGCCGCAACTTCGTGAACTTCCAGAAGGAAGCTGTCGGCGGCACCGGCGCGGCGACGGATCGCATCGGCGATGCGCAGACCCGGATCATGTTGAACATGGACTGGGACCTGCTCGATGACGTGCACGCAAAGATCACCCTGGGCAAGAACAACCAGGTCTACGGCAAGTTCGGCAACGGCCATGCCGCGGCCGAGGACCTGAACACCGCCCAGACGGCCGTCATGATCGATCAGGGCTACTTCAAGATCGACAAGGTGTTCGGCGCCATCGACATGACCTTCGGCCGCCAGTTCTACGGCGAGCCTGGCGACCTCATCGCCTACTGGGGCCCCAAGTACGACGAGTACGGCATGGACATCACGGCCGCCGACGGCGCGCGCTTCGACTACAGCGGCGAGAAGGCCTATGCCACCGTCTTGGTCCTCACCCCGGCGCGGGTAGCCGGCGACACCGGAACCGGAATAATCGACGCAGAGAACGGTCAGCGCCTCGCCGTCCGCGGCTTCATCGTGGGCAACAAGGGCAACGAGAACGTGGACGGCAAGGTGTACGTCTGGAACGCGGCCCGCCACGGCGCGGCTGTCCCCGGCGCCACCGGCGCTGCTGAGGCCAAGAACGACAACCTGTACATCGTCGGCCTGAAGGCCAAGGCCAAGTTCGGCGGCGCGTACGGCTCGGTCGAAGTCGCCAAGAACTTCGGCGAGTACCGCTACAACCCGACCGCTGGCGCGGCCACGGGCAACTCCGGCCGCTACGCCGGCATGGCCATGCTGATCAACGCCGGCCTCAAGGCTGACGTTGAGCAAATCGGCATGTTCAACCCCTGGGCCGAGTTCGGCTACGGCTCGGGAGACGGCGACACCCCTGCCAACGACGCGCAGAACCGCAACTTCGCGGCCATCGCGACGGACTACAAGCCCGGCGCCGTCTACGGCCGGTTCAACGCGAACAACACCGGCGGCCAGACCTTCGCCTCCGGCGCCAACGCTGCCACCGCTGGCAACGGCCTGTTCAACCGCATCATCTGGGGCGTGGGCGTCAAGGCCACCCCGACCGCGGTCAACAAGCTGACCATGGGCGTGCAGTTCTATGACTTCAACTTCCAGAACCTGTTGATCGGCCCCGGCGCCACTGCCGCGATCGCCGGCAACCGCCACATCGGCTCGGAAGTCGACGTCACGGGCGAGTGGAAGCACTCCGAGAACGTGTCCCTCAAGGGCACGATCGGGAACTTCATGCCCGGCGGCTACATCAAGAACCAGGTCAACGGCACCGTCGGCAACCATGTCAGCTCCGCCTGGCTGGGCGCCATGGACTTGGCCGTCAAGTTCTAACCTAGCTTAGAACCAGCAACAAAACCCCCTGGGGCAAGCCCCAGGGGGTTTTGATTTGCCCGGCGCGCTGGAAAACCCTCCAATTTGCTAGGATTATCCGGCATGCCACGACGGCTCCAACTCTGCGCCCTCCTCCTGCTGGCCGCCATCCCGGCCCGGGCCGTCAACCTCGACGTCACCGCGTCCTACAAGATGCGGGCCATCTCCTACTCCAACCTCAACCTCACCGGAGACAAGTCCACCCAGAACGACCACTCCTTCATCTCCAACGACGCCCGGCTCGGGGTCGCGGTGCGCAGGATCGACCTCGAGCCCAAGGGCGGGGAGATGATGACCATGGACGTAGGCCTCACCCTGCGCGCCCTGGGCGTGGCCGGCTCCTCCACCGCTTTGCAGGCGCCCTTCGACCGGGTCGCCAACAACTACCCCTTCACGAACCTCACCCCCTTCATCGAGAACGCCTACGTCAGGGTCAACCGCCTCTTCGGCCTGCCCATGGAAGCCACCTTCGGCCGCCAGACCTACCGCCTGGGCTCCGGCCTCCTGCTCGATGACGACGGCGCGGGCCTCACCGGCGTCACCCTCAGGGGGGACCTGCCCTGGTGGGGGATGAAGGCCGAGGGCTTCATTTTTGCGGACCGCGACTCGCGCATGGCCACCCAGGAGGCGCCGGCCAACTCCCTGGCCCTCTTCGGCTTCGCCGTGGACCTGCCCGGCGAGGGCATCTGGCAGCTCAACCAGCTCTTCGAGCGAGACAAGGCTCCCCAACAGGTCTTCGGCTGCACCTACGAGAACACGGCCGGCGGCGTCCCGGCCAGCTACGCATGCTACGCGTCCAAGAGCCTCAAGAGCTTCACCAGCCTGCGCTACAGCCTCAACTACGGGCCCATCGTGTTCGACGGTGAAGCCGCCTTCGAGAACGGCCTGGCCAGCCCCGTCAACAACCCCGCTGACGCCCTCAACCTGCCCCCGGGCCGCCTCACCTACAACGGCAACGCCCAGGTGGCCCGGGCCAAGTGGAAGCAGTCCATCCCGCGCGTGGGCGAGGGCATCGCGCGAGTGAGCATGGCGCGCGGCTCCGGGGACGACGCCGGCACCCGCAACCGCGACGAGGCCTTCTTCCCGGCCCACGGCCACCAGTTCAACGGCCTCGACCGCGCCGGCTTCGGCGACTTCTTCGCGGCCACTCCCTACAGCGCCTTCGGCGGCAACTACGGCTCCACGACCACGGCCAGCGGCCTGCGCCAAGGCAACTCCGGCATCATAGTCGTGGGCATCGGCTACACGCCGCCCGCCTACAAAGGCTTCATCCTGGACGTGGATTACTATCTCTTCCAGAGCGAGCGCGCCGTCAACGACAGCCACGCTTTGGGCGGAGAATGGGATTTCCGCTTGCGCTACAACGTGCAGGACCGCTTCGGCATCGCCTTCACCGCGGCCTTCTTCAAAGCCGGAAAGGCCAGCAGCCCCAACGGGGCCCAAGCCAAGAAGTACGCTTTCGAAGCCTTCGGCCGGTTCTAAGCCCGGCTTCCCTGACCCCTAAAAGCCCCAAAAACAGGCCTCCAGGCGGTTTTTAGCCTCCCTCCCAGGTCCCAAGCCGTGGAGGGGGGGAAAACAGCGATCAAACACCCCCCTCCCGGGGGCGGCTCATCAGCGCGCGCATATTCTCAGGCGAGATTGGGCCATTTTTAAGACGGCGACCTGGATTTCTATTTATGTCTATTTTTAAACACCTTTTTCTAAAAAACCTCCAGCGCTGGAGGAATTTTATAAAATCTGTATATTTAATAATCCAAATCAGATAACAGCCCCGCCATGAGCAGGTCAGCGCCCCATCCCTGCGCTCGGGTGCTGACCTTGGCTCCGGCAGTCCTCTTGGCCGGGAGGGTGATTCAGGTTCATCCACAGGACAATCCACAGGCTTATGTCTTAATCATGGCAAGAACATCATTGTTAAGATTTTCTTGCCAGCCCAAACGACTTAAACAATGCCACCAAATCAACTCAAAGCCACAATTCACAGCCTATCCACAGCCATTTGACATATATAGGTACAATTGCCATAATAATGCCAGACCTCTATGGACCAGACCCAAAAGCTCCGTCTCAAGCTCCCAGACGGAGCCGAGTTCGAGGCCGAAGGGTCCACGGATTTCATCCGAGCCGAAAGGCTGAAATTCCTCTCGAGCCTAAAAGACCAGGCCAGTGCCCCGGCCGCAGCCCCAGGAGCGCCCAGAAGCCAAGCCAAGGCCGCCATCGAGCCGGAGCTGGCCTGGGATGCCATGATCGAGCGCAAGGGCCAGAATATACATCTGCGGGCCAAGCTCCCGGCAGACAGATCCCAGAAGGACGCCTGCCTAGTACTCCTCATAGCGTCGCAAAAGCTCCTGCATCAGCCCAGGCCCACAGCTGCCCAGCTGGCCAAATGGCTCAGAGTCTCAGGCT
>JAQUNT010000240.1 GCA_028717525.1 Elusimicrobiota bacterium | reverse complement strand
TCTCCAACGCCTCCTGCACCACCAACGGCCTGGCCCCGGTGGCCAAGACCCTCGATGAGGCCTTCGGCATCAAGGCCGGCATCATGACCACCATCCACGCCTACACCAACGACCAGCCCGTGCTGGACTTCGCGCACAAGGACCTGCGCCGGGCCCGCGCCGCGGCGCTCAGCATGATCCCCACCAAGACCGGAGCCGCCCAGGCCATCGGCCTGGTCTACCCCAAGCTCAAGGGCAAGTTCACCGGCTGCGCCATCCGCGTGCCCACCCCGGACGTCTCCTTGGTCGACCTGACCGTGCTGGTCGAGAAGGCCACCACCAAGGAAGAGGTCGGCGCCGCCTTGAAGAAGGCCTCGCAGTCGCCCCGCCTCAAGGGGCTCATGGAGTACAGCGAGGTCCCTCTGGTCTCCAGAGATTTCACCGGCAACCCGGCCAGCTCCATCGTGGACGCGGCCCTGACCGACGTCATCGGCGGCAACCTGGTCAAGGTCTTCGCCTGGTACGACAACGAGTGGGGCTACTCCAACCGGGTCATCGACCTGACGCTCTTCATCGCCAAGAAGGTGGGAGTGACCGCGTGACCGCGGTCAACCCGGCCCTCAAGCTCAAGCGCCTGCAGGACCTCGACGTCAAAGGCCGGCGGGTCCTGGCGCGCGTGGACTACAACGTGCCCATGAAGGACGGCAAGGTCACGGACGACACGCGCATCCGCGAGACCCTCAAGACCCTGGAGTACCTGCTGGCCCAGAACGCCAAGGTCGTCTTGATCGCCCATCTGGGGCGGCCCAAGGGGAAATCGGAGCCTAAGTACTCCTTGGCTCCGGTCGCCCCGGCCCTGGCCAAGCTGCTCAAGAAGCCCGTGACCTTCGCGCCTGACTGCGTGGGCCCGGAGGCCGACAAGGTCGTGGCGGCGCTGCAGCCCGGCTCGGTGGCGCTCCTGGAGAATTTGCGCTTCCACGCCGAGGAGGAGAAGAACGACCCCGCTTTCGCCGCGGCCCTGGCCAGGCACGGCGACGTCTTCGTGCAGGACGCCTTCGGCGCCATCCACCGGGCGCACGCCTCCACCGCGGGGGTCTGCAAGCACCTGCCCGGCGGCATCGGCTTCCTGGTCCAGAAGGAGCTGGAGTTCCTGGACCGGGTCATCAACAACCCGACCCGGCCCTTCCTGGCCATCATCGGCGGGGCCAAGGTCTCGGACAAGCTCGGCGTGCTGGACAAGCTGCTCGACAAGGTCGATGGACTCCTGGTCGGCGGCGGGATGGCCTACACCTTCCTCAAGGGCCAGAACGTCTCCATCGGCAAGTCGCTGCTGGAGGCGGACCAGGCCGACGCGGCTCAGGCGATCGTGCAGAAGGCCTATGCCAAGAAGATCGGCTTCCTGCTGCCGGCGGACCACCTGGTGGTCGCGGAGATCAAGCCCGACGCCAAGCCCGTGGTGACCCAGTCCATGGCCGTGCCTCAGGACATGATCGGCGTGGACATCGGCCCGCACACCATCGAGCTGTTCACGGAAGAGATCAAGAAGTCCAAGACCATCTTCTGGAACGGGCCCATGGGCATCTTCGAGACCGATGCCTTCGCCGGCGGGACCACGGCCATAGCCAAGGCCATCGCGGCCGCCACCAAGAAGGGCGCCGTCTCCATCGTGGGAGGGGGGGACAGCCTGGCCGCCGTGGGCAAGGCCGGCCTCAAGGACCAGATCTCGCACTGCTCCACCGGGGGCGGGGCGAGCTTGGAACTCCTGGAAGGCAAAGTCCTTCCCGGCCTCGCGGCATTGGCTGGTTGACCGCCGTTCAGTGGGGAATATTGCTATAATCTGACCCTATGATTTTCTACGGCTTCCTGAAGTTCGTGCATATCGCGGCCTGCCTGCTCATGATCATCGTGGTGCTCCTGCAGACCGGGCGCGGCGCCGGCTTGGCCGTGTTCGGGGGCGGGGGGGATTCCCTCATCAACACCCCCTCCGGCTCGGACTTCATGAAGAAGTTCACCGCGGCGCTGGCCGGGACCTTCGCTTTCACTTCGCTGTTCCTGACCTTGCTGTCGAGCCGGGCCGGGATGTCGAGCGTCACGAGCCGGGTGCAGTCGGCCGCGCCGCCGCCTCTGGAGGCGCCGGCTCCTGCGGCCCCAGCCTCAGTCCCGACGCCGGTCCCGGCGCAGGGCAAGTAACGATTCAGCGCGGGTGGCGGAACTGGCAGACGCGTACGTTTGAGGGGCGTATGGGGAAACCCGTGTGGGTTCAAGTCCCACCCCGCGCAAGTTCTAAGCGATAGAAGGAGCATCCGGAAGACACGCCGGGCCCGCGAGGGCCCGGCGTGTCTTCTTGTCCTCTGCGCAGGCTACCGGTTGCAGTACCTGTGGTCCGCGGGACACCCTATGGCGCCCAGAGACTTATCCAGCTTGGGGGATGCGAGCGGGCCGGTGGCTATGACGGTCATCCCCAGCTTGCCGGCCGAGCCGCCGACCGTGAGCTTCGGCAGCGTCTGCTTGGCGAGATCCACGCTCCCGTTCATCACGATGCCGGTCTTGTCGCTGCAGACATAGATGTAGCCCTCCTTCCCGGGAGGGACTTCCATCACGCCCTGGGTGAAGCTGGCGACGATGTCCACGAACTTGAACTCCATGTCGTTGATCCCAGACATCCCCGGGATGAGGGCCGCCATGTTGTTGACCGTGGCCACGGTCCCGGCCAGGCCTTGGAGGGCAGGCTCGGAGCGCATGAACGCGATGAGGTCCTTGACGCTTCCCGGGGAGGTCGCGCAGGAGTCCACGCTCGACTCTTGGCCCGTGATCTTGATCGGGATGCCGACGTAGAGCTCGGCCTTGCCTTTGACCGCCTTGAAGTCCGGGGTGATGTTCTCCAGATCGGTCTTGAGGACGATGTCGTTGAGGTTCAGGTTCGGATGCACGAGCTTGCGGATGACCAAGTCGCTGCTGAGGTCCAGCTGGCCCGAAACCGGGGCCGTGGACTTGACCGTTTGCGAAGGCGCCGCGGCGCGCAGCGAGGCCTTCCATTCCCGGAATCGCTTCTTGGCCTCCAGGACCTTGGCCAGGTCGAGCCTCTTGAACTCGGCTTTCACGAGGGATTTCGGGTTGTCTGTGAGGTAGTCCCTCAGCAGGAAGTAATCCATTGTGAAGGCGTCGCCGCCGACCTGGCCTTTCACCTGCCTTAGGCCGATCTCCTTCTGGCTGCAGTCCATGTCGCCCTTGAAGTCCGAGATGTCCAGGCCGAAGAGGCTTATGCCCAAAGCCGCGAACTTCACCTTCCCGTTGAGCTCCGGCTCGGCCACGGTGCCCTTGATCTGGATCCCGTCCTCGCTGGGGGTCGCGAAGAGGCCGCTGAGGCGCATGTCCTTGAGAGCCGGGGACATCTTGGAGAGCTCCTTCAAGGAGAGCGTGGTCTTGAGCTTGGCGAAGAAGACCCACTGCCGCCAGTCCATCTTGGCGGGCTCGAGCAGATGGAGCTTCACCACGTCCCGGGTCAGGAAGCTCAGCTTGACGCTGTTGGCGCCCGAGGCCACGCCGATGAAGCTCGGGCGGAGGACGTCCGGCGTGCCCTGCAGGTGGATGTCCCATTCCGTCGCCGGGATGTCCAGGCCCTGGGGCACGTTGGGCAGGGGGATGCTCGCGCTCTGGAAGGCCGGGATCTTCAGGGGCTTGGCCGCGATGTCGAAGTCGGGGTTCACGGCCCCGGCCAGCAGCTTGCGCATGGTCAGGCGCACCTTGACCTCTCCGCCCGGCGTGCCCAGCACGCCGTTTTCGAAGAGCAGGTCGTCGCCCTCCACCTTGAACTTGCCCTCGAACCGGGACACCGGGATGGGGACGCCGCGGGGCAGGCCCTGGACCGGGATGGGCAGGTCCGAGGTGGTCAGCGGCGGGAAGTCGACCTTGAGGGCCACGCTGCCGGCCGGCTTCTTGGACTTGATGTCGGTTATGACCCCGGAGAGGGTCGCCTTGAGCGTCTTGCCCTTGAGCTTCACGTCGCAGCGGCCGTCCTCGACCTTGAGCCGGTTGGCGGCCAAGGTGACGCGGACTCCGGCGTCGACGGCCGGGATCACCAGGTCCGCGGGAACGGCGGTGGAGAGCTTGACGGGCAGGTCGGAGACCTTGGTCTCGGGCAAGGCCAAGGAGACCTGCAGGTCGGGCTCGGGCGCCTTGGAAAGGAGCTTGTTGACGGAGCCGTCGGCCGAGACGCTCCCGAACTTGGTCTGCACCTTGAACTTGGCGAGGTCCAGCCTCTCGCCCTTGAACGCGGCTCGGCCCGCGATCTTGGCGGCAGGCAGGTCCAGGCCCTTGGGCAGGCTCGCGGCCAGGGCCGCGGGCAGATCCGCGGCCTTGAGGTCGGGAAGCGACAGATCCAGCTCGGCCGAGGCGTCCAGGTCCGGCTTGGGGCCCAGGGGCTGGCGGATCGTGCCGCTCAAAGTGATCTTGCCGTACTTGGTCGCGACCTCGGTGGGCGAGATCACGGCCTTGTCCCCGTCCAGGGCCAGGCGACCGCGGAGCTTGATGGCGGGCAGGACCAGGCCCGCCGGCAGCTTCTTAAGGGCCGCCTCGGCCTGGGCGCGCAGCTGCGGGGGCAGGTCCGCGGGTTTGACGAGCTCCGCGACCTTGAGGTCGGGGGTGTCGAGTTCGAGGGCGACCTCGCCCTGCATCTGAGGCTTCTCGGAGAGGGCCTTGAGCACGGCCCCGCGGCCTTCGACTTTGACGGCGGGCGGCAGGCGGGCGAGCAAGGATTCGATCTTCAGGTCGCCGCCCTGGAAGCTGCCTTTGAACCGGAGCTCCGCCTGGGGGACTTTGAGCTTGGGCACGCCCAGGGGCTGCAGGTCTTCGGTGGAGAATCCCTTGGAGAGCAAGACGACCTCCCCCTTGAAATCCGGCAGGGGCTC
>JAQUNT010000239.1 GCA_028717525.1 Elusimicrobiota bacterium | reverse complement strand
GGGAGCGCCAAGGCGTGCGCCGCGGCCGCGGTGTGGAACCCCTCCGCCACGGAGCGCTGCTCGGCCAAATATTTCTTGGGATCGGCCCCCTGCGCCACTCTCAGCCCCAGCGCCCGATTGCGGGAGAGCTCGCCCGTGCAGGTCAGGACCAGGTCTCCCACCCCGGATAGCCCCAGGAAGGTCAGCGGCTGGGCGCCCAAGGCCGCGCCCAGCCGGGTCATCTCAGCCAGGCCGCGCGTGATGAGCGCGGCGCGGGCGTTGGTCCCCAAGCCGAGGCCGTCGCAGGCTCCCGCCGCGATGGCGATGACGTTCTTGAGCGCCCCCCCCACCTGCACCCCGACCACGTCGTCGCTGGCGTAGACGCGGAAGGCCGGGGCGTGCAGGGCCTCCTGCACCGCCAGCGCGGCGTCCGGCTCCCGGGACGCGGCGACCACGTTGGTGGGCAGGCCGCGCGCCACCTCGCGCGCGAAGCTCGGCCCCGAGAGGAAGGCCAGGCGCCGCGGACCGACCTCGGGCATGGTCTCGCCGAGCACGGTCGAGAGCAGCTCCAAGGAGGACTCCTCGATGCCCTTGGCCGCGACCACGACCACGGCCTCGGGGCCGATGTGCGCGGCGGCCCGCCGGGAGAGTCCGCGCAGATGCTGCGCCGGCGGCGCGAGGAGCACCAGCTCCGCCCCGCCCACCGCCTCGCCCAGGTCGCTGCCGGCGCGCACGGAGCGCGGCAGCTTGACGCCGGACAGGAAGACGGGGTTCTCGCGGCTCGCGGCGATGGAGTCTGCGACCTCGCGCTCGAAGGCCCAAAGCCGCACCGAGTGGCCCAGCCGGGCCGCGTGGCAGGCCAAGGCCGTGCCCCAGGCGCCCGCCCCGAGTACCGCGACCTTCAACTGGTCAGACCGGCCAGGACGAGCAACTGGCTTTCGTTGAGCAGGATGAGGGCCTTCTCCTTCTTCTCCAGGAGTTCCCGCTCCTCGAAGTCCTTGAGCAGGCGCACCGTGGTCTCGATGGAGAGCCCCGCCATCTCGGCGAGGTCGCGCCGCTTCATGTCGGCCACGATGGGATGCGCCTTGCCGGGCTTCTTCAGGCGGCAGAGCACGTCCGCCAGCCGGCTGCGCGCCGGCTTGAAGGCCACGTCGCGCGCCTTGTTGTCGGCCATCTTCACATCATGCGCCAGGGCCTTGAGCAGGGCCAAAGAGGCGTTGGGGTACTTGGTCAGGAAGCCCGTGAAGGACTGGGCGTCGACCAAGGACACCACGGAGGTTTCCATGGCCTCGCCGCTGGCGTCGTAGGGGCCGCCGTGCAGGAGGGTGATGTGGCCGAGCAGGTCTCCCGGATGCTCGATGCGCGTGATGAGCTGTTGGCCGCTGCGGCTGGACTTGTAGATCTTGACCCTGCCCGTGCAGACCACGTAGACGCCCATGGGCGTCGTGCCCTCGTGGAAGATGACCTCCCCGGACTTGAAAGGGTTGGCCACGCGCATCTCGCGCCAGGCCTTCTTGGATTCCTTGGTGCCCAGGAGCTCATAGAGACAGTTCTTGCGGAACTGGCACCAGTCGCAGTTGGGCGCTTCTCTTTTTGAAAATGCCATTAAAGTAAGCCTTTCATAATATGAATATCGACATGATGATACCAATTTTTGACTGGCATATCCAGGGAGGGTATTCCTACGGCTGGGGCGGGCGTATATCCAGGCTTTCGCCGCCGTCCCGATCCGGGTTTATGCTGAAAATAACGGCATAATCCTTTGCCGTGTCAGCCCCGGCCACCTCCCGACAGGTGGATCCGGACATCTTGGATGGTCTTCCCGAGGTCAGAAGGAACACCTGGGACCAGACCATGCCCTTGACCGAGGTCCTGGTGGGCAGGACATCCATCCCTTCGTTGCCGCGCCTGGAGCCGCCCGCCACCCGGAACTGGTCGATGGATGCCACCCGCTTGAAGGAGCTTTCCTGGCCGTCTGCGAAGCCTTCTTGCGGGAATGCCTTGGTGAAATGCCGGCCGGTCCCTCGGGCCGGCCTGATGTCCAGGCGCATGGTCCCGTCGGTCCTGACCCGCAGGGCCACGACCAAGGACTGTCCGGGATAGAAGTAGTTGGGGTCTCCGGCGGGCGGGTTGTGCCACTGGTTGCCTTGGCCCGCGGTGGTGCGCCAGAAGGGTCTGAAGGCGAAATCCGGACGCAGCCGCCTGCCGTCGAGCCGGCTGACGCTGAAGCGGTGGCTGCGGTCGCCTCCGTCGCAGCCTGAGGGCAGGTCCGTGAAGGCCGGCCGGCCTTCCTCGTCGTAGACCCGGTCCCAGGTCAATCCCGCGTCCACCTCCTTGGCCGAGGTGTGCGCTCCCACATAGACGCTGGGGCGGTCCAGGGGGCCTTCCCAATGGGCTGGCTGGCCCGGCCCGGGCGAGAAGGACCGGTCCGGGTCGAACTGGACCAAGGGCAGGAGCACCTCGGCCCGGATCCCGGCGTAGCGCGTCGAAGCGACGCTCTCCACCTTCCGGAAATAGGCGCCCCGCACGTGGCTGTCCACCCGGAAGGGCTGGGAGCAGACGATGCCCTCGGGCGCGGCGGGCGAGGTCCGGGAACGCAGCTTCGCGAAGCCTTCGTGGAGCCGGCGCAGGGAGTCGGAATCGGGACTGGATGAGGCGGCCGCGGGCGCGGGGAACAGGAAGAGCAGGACCCAGACGGCTCTCGGCATGGCCGGCCTCCTCGCTTCAGCGCCTGGCCAGCAGGCCTTCGGCGCGGACCACCAGGCCGGCGAAGCCGGGCAGGTCGCGCACGGGCTCGAGCTCCAGGTCGCTCTTGGCCAGGATCAGGTACTTGCGCAGCTCGGCCCGCGACGGCGCGGAGTCGAAGGTCCCGGCCAGGGCGCGCAGAGACTCGTTGAACCGCCCGGAGACCGAGTAGGCCAGGGCCAACTGGTAGTGGGCCGCGGCGTTGTTGGGCATGGCCTGCAAGGACCTCTGCAGGGCCAGGACCGCCTCTGCGCACAGGCCCAGGCGGTTGTAGGAGGCGCCCATGCGCTCGAAGAGGACGGCGCGTTGGACCGGGCTCAAGGCCTGCGCCTTGGCGTCGAGCTGGGCCGCCCGGTCGTAGGCGTTGACGGCGGTGCGGTACTGCCGGAACTTGAAGCCGTCGTCGCCCGCGGCCAGCGCGTCCATCACCGCGGGGTCGGGCAGGGGCGCCGCGGCCAGCTCCCGGGCCAAGGCCGGGCCGTCCTTGACCGCGGCCCGCAGTTCCTCGCCGCTCGCAGCCGGAGCGGCTTGGGCCACGACGGGCGCGGCGGCAGCCGGATCTCCGGCCACGGCCGCGACGTCCGGATAGGCGAGCATGGGCGAGTAGCGCGGGCTGCCGCGCAGGGTCTTGAGGATGGTCTCGGCTTGGCCGAGCTCACGGGCCCGCGCCAGGCTCTCGGCCAGGCTCTCCGCGGCCTTGGCCGGCTGGCCCAGGCGGCTGTAGGCGCGCGCCAGGTTGAGCGGGATCATGGGGTTCTGCGGGGCCGCGGCCATGGCCGAGCGGTAGGCGGCGGCGGCCTGGTCGAAGTCCCCGACGGTCTCGTGGGCCCAGGCCAGGCTGCGGTAGAAGCGGGACGGGTCGGCGAGCACCTTGAGGCCGGGGTCGAGGGACACGGCCTGGGAGTAGGCGCGCACCGACTCCCGGGCGTCCTGCTTGTCCGCGGCCGAGGGCACGGCGTTCCGGGAGCCCCTTTGGGAGTGCGCGTAGCCCAGCAGGAAGAAGCAGCGGCTGTCCGGCTTGAGGCTGGCGGCCTTGGAGAATCTCTTGATGGCTTCGCCGAAATCGCGCGCCTCCATGTCGGCCAGGCCTTTCTTGAGCAGGGCCTGGATCGGTGAACGGCCGGTCTTCTCTTCGGGAACTTGGCCCGCGTTCGCCGGAGGGGTCGCGAGGAGGGCGGCGAACAGGCCGGTCATCGTCAGCAGCGTCGTCTTCATGGCCATTCCCTCCGCTGAAGATAGTATGGTCCCTCATGGCGCTTTCCGGCGAGGGGCGCTGGGCCCGGCGCTCTTTGGGCCCAAGGGCCTATGCCGCGAGCCGTGCGGAAAAACGCAAACTGGTATAATGTCGAAAGGCTGAGTATGAACATAGCCATTCTCCTGCTGGCGGCTGTGCCCGCCTTCTATCTCGGCTACCTGTTCTACGGCGGCTTCATCTCGCGGACCTTCGCCTGCGACGACTCCGCGCCCACTCCGGCGGTGGCTTCGAAGGACGGCTTGGATTTCGTGCCCACCAAGCTGGGCGTGGTCTTCAGCCACCATTTCGCCTCCATCGCCGGGGCCGGGCCCATCATCGGTCCCACGGTGGCCGTCGCCTTCGGCTATATGCCGGTCTGGCTCTGGGTGGTCCTGGGCTGCGTGTTCTTCGGGGCCGTGCACGATTATACGGTGCTCTTCGTCAGCATGCGCGAGAAGGGCCGCTCCGTGGCCGAGATCGCCAACGGCACCTTGGGCAAGCTCGGCTTCTTCCTCTTCATCTCGTTCACCATCATCATGCTCCTGTTCCTGACCGCGGCCTTCCTGGGACTCACCACGATCTCGCTGACTTCTTTGGTCCCCCTGGCGGACATGAAGATGGACGCCGGCCAGACGGTCATGCGGGTCGTGGTGGGAGCGGACTCGGTGGCGCGCGTGCAGATCGGGGGCATCGCCTCCACATCGGTGATCATCATCACCTGCTTCGCGCCTGTGGTGGGCTACCTCCTGTACCGGAAGAACTATCCCGTGCTCCCGATCTCAGTCCTGGCCGTGGCGCTGGGCGCCGGTTCGGTCTGGGCGGGCGTGCACTGGCCCTTGTCTTTGGATCCCCAGGCTTGGATGGGCATCCTCACGGTCTACTGCGTACTGGCCGCGGGACTACCGGTCTGGCTGGTCCTCCAGCCCAGGG
>JAQUNT010000238.1 GCA_028717525.1 Elusimicrobiota bacterium | reverse complement strand
CCAGCCTCTGGCCGCGACCATGAACGAGGCCGCCTTCCTCGCCGTGGAGGTCGACCCCAAGCGCATCGCCATGCGCCTGAAGACCCGCTACCTCGACGTGATGGAGACGGACCTCGACGCGGCCCTGGAGAAGGTGCTCGGGGCCAAGGAGAAGGGCCAGGCCCTCTCCGTGGGCCTGCTGGGCAACGCGGCCGACGTCATCCCGGAGCTGGCGCGGCGGCGCGTGGCCGTGGACGTGCTCACGGACCAGACCTCGGCCCACGATCCGCTGACGGGCTACATCCCGCAAGGGCTCTCCTTGGAAGCGGCGGCCAAGCTGCGCGCCGCGGACCCCCAGGAGCACATCCGCCGGGCCATGGACTCCATGGCCGTGCACGTGCGCGGCATGCTGGAGCTCATGAGGCAAGGCGCGGTGACCTTCGACTACGGCAACAACATCCGCACCATGGCCTTCCAGGCCGGGGTGAAGGACGCCTACGACTTCCCGGGCTTCGTGCCGGCCTTCATCCGGCCGCTGTTCTGCGCGGGCAAGGGGCCGTTCCGCTGGGCCGCGCTCTCCGGCGAGGCATCCGACATCCACGCCACGGACCGGGCGGTGCTGGAGCTCTTCCCCAAGGACAAGGCCCTGGCGCGCTGGATCAAGATGGCGCAGGAAAGGGTGGCGTTCCAGGGCCTGCCCGCCCGCATCTGCTGGCTGGGCCTGGGACAGCGCGCCGAGATGGGCCTGCGCATCAACCACATGGTGGCCAAGGGCAAGCTCAAGGCGCCCATCGTCATAGGCCGCGACCACCTGGACTGCGGCTCCGTGGCCAGCCCGTACCGGGAGACCGAGGCCATGAAGGACGGCTCGGACGCGATCGCGGATTGGCCGATCCTCAACGCCTTGCTCAACACGGCCTCGGGGGCCTCGTGGGTCAGCTTCCACCACGGCGGGGGCGTCGGGATCGGCTACTCCCTGCACGCGGGCCAGGTGACGGTGGCCGACGGCACGAAGATGATGGCGGACCGCCTGGAGCGGGTGCTGACCAACGACCCGGGCATCGGCGTGGCCCGGCACGTGGACGCGGGCTATCCCGAGGCGGCCAAGGCCGCGGCCAAGCATAAGCTTCAGATACCGAGGTAAGTGGCGTGAGAATCGGACTCTTCATCCTCGCTCTGTCGCTCCTGGGGACGGGCTGCGGCCCGAAGCCGGTCCTCCAAGGCGACAGCCTGGAGCTGGACATCGACCTGGCCGTCTGCGTCTATCCGGAAGGTTTCGCCCCGGACTACACGATGGGCCAGTTCCAGGCCGCGCGTCAGGGGCGGGGCTATTTCCGCACCATCAAAAGAATCGGCACCCTCAACGACGCCGCAGGCTGCGACCTGATCATCGACCTCAACGAGACCGGCTCGACCACGCTGTCGCCGATCATCGCGGACATCTACTCGGCCTATTCCAGGAAGAAGATATTCGATTTTCGGGCCCGGGGCAGGAACCAAGGGGGGAAGGTCGGCGAGGCGGTCTACCAGGCCTTCAAGCCCGGTTCGATCCGTTACGCCCAGCTCAAGGCCGAGGCCGGCCAGCCCGTCCAAATGCCGGCCGCCATGCCATCCGCGCCGGCCATGCCCAGCGTGGACCAGCCCGCCTATCATCTCACCGAGAGGCCGGATGATTTCGCCGTGGTGGTGGGCATCGAGAAGTACTCCAACGACCTGCCCGACGCGCAATTCGCGGAGCGCGACGCGGCCGCGGTCAAGGCGCATCTGCTGGCTTTGGGCGTTCCGGAGCGCAACATCAAGTCCCTGACCGGCCAGCGCGCCACATTGTCGGGCTTGGCCTCGTACCTGCAGGACTGGCTGCCGCGCAACGTGAAAGACGACAGCCGCGTGTTCTTCTACTTCTCGGGCCACGGCGCGCCTGACCCGGAGTCCGGCCAAGCCTTCTTGGTACCGTCGGACGGCAACGCGAATTTCCTCAAGACCACCGGCTATCCGGTCAAGAAGCTCTACGCGAATCTCAACGCACTCAAGGCCAAGCAGGTGATCGTGGCCTTGGACTCCTGCTTCTCGGGCGCGGGAGGTCGGTCGGTCCTGGCCAAGGGCAGCCGGCCCCTGGTCAACAAGGTGGACACGTCGATCGGTTCTGAAGGCAAGATCGTGCTTTTTACCGCGGCCTCGGCCAATGAGATCACGAGCAGCCTCGACGACCAGGGCCACGGGATATTCACCTATTATTTCCTCAGGGGCCTGGGCGGCGCCGCGCAGGGCGCGGACGGCGCCATCACGGCCCGCGGACTCTACGACTATCTCAAGCCCAAGGTGCAGGACGCGGCCGCCCGGCAGAACCGGGACCAGACCCCGGTCCTGGAAGGAGCCGTGGACGGCGAGCTCGCGCATTTCTAAGGAGGTCTCATGGCACAGGATTTCTCTTTCGACGCGGTGAGCGAAGTGGACTTGAATCTGGTGGCCGAGTCCATCCAGGTGGCGCTCAAGGAGATACTCAACCGCTTCGACTTCAAGAACGCCAACGCATCCATCGAGCTCGACGCCAAGGCCAAGAAGCTCATCTTGCGCGCCTCAGACGACATGAAAGTGAACAACGTGCTCGACATCCTCTTCCTGCGCATGGCCAAGCGGGGCATTCCCTTGAAGAACTTCGGCAAGGGCAAGATCGAGCAGGCCTTGGGCCAGACCGCGCGCATGGAAGTCGCCATCCAGTCCGGCATCCCCACGGACAAGGCCAAGGAGATGGTGGCGGCCATCAAGGCCTCCAAGCGCAAGGTCAACGCGACCATCCAGGCCGAGCAGCTGCGCGTGGCGAGCAAGTCCAAGGACGAGCTGCAGGCGGTGATGGCCCTCCTGCGCCAAGGCAGCTTCGGCGTGGAGCTGCAGTTCAAGAACTTCCGGTAGCGCGGCGCTACTGGAATCTCAGCAGGCTCTCGGCCACCAGCGCGGCGAACTCCTCATGGTCCTGGCCCGCCCGGACGTCGCATTCCTTCATCTTCAGGATGGCTTCCGCCCGTTCCTTGGCGGGCGTGCGCAGGAGGTCGAGCAAAGCGGAGAGGCTCGGGCCGCGGCCGGAATCGAGCTCGCCGACGATCTTGTCGTAGTTGGCCGTGATGAAGGCCCGGACCTTCTTGGCCTGCGGGCTTTGGGACGACGGGCCTCCCACCTGGCGCATCTGCAGGTCCAGGGCGCAATACTCGACCAGGATGAGGTTGTAGCACTTGGCCACGGCTTCGGCCGCCACGGTGACCTGGGCGACTCCCGGCTCCGTGGCCACGGTCAAGGCCTGTTTCCTGCGCATGGTCATGCAGCCGGTGAGGATCATGGGGAGGAGACAGAAGCCGAGCACCGCTGATCTTTTCATGGACTCCCATTATACATCGCGGAAGTGAAATAGTTGAAGCGGGGCACCGGACAAAAGACTATAATCCCCCTTGCTGCGTATGCGCCACCTCATCATCAACTGCTCCCAGCTCCTCACCATGGCCGGCCCGGCGCGCGCGCGCCGCGGCGCGGAGATGCGCTCCGTCGGCCTGGTGCCCGAGGGCGCCGTGCTGGTGGACGGCGGCAAGATCCTCGCCGCCGGCCCGCGCGGCCTCGTCCAGGCCCACGAGCTCGCCTCCAGCGCCCGGCTCATCGACGCCGGCGGCAGGGTGGTCCTGCCCGGCTTCGTGGACAGCCACACCCACCCGGTCTTCGCCGGCCCGCGCCTGAAGGACTTCGAATCGCGTCTCCAGGGCAAGGGCTACGCAGACATCGCCGCGGAAGGCGGCGGCATCCTCTCCACGGTCGCGGGCGTGCGCGCGGCCGGCCGCGACTCCCTCGTCGCAGGACTGCGCCGCTGGGCCGGGCGCTTCCTGGAGTGCGGCACCACCACCGTGGAGGCCAAGTCCGGCTACGGCCTCGACCTCGACAGCGAGCTCAAGATGCTCCGGGCCATCAAGGCCGTCGGCGAGGCCGGCCCCCTGGAGCTGGTCGCCACCTTCCTGGGGGCCCATGCCGTCCCCGGCGAGATGAAGGGCGACCGCGAGGGCTACGACGAGAGCCTCTGCGCGGAGATGCTGCCCGCCGTGGCCCGGGAGAAGCTGGCGGTCTTCGTGGACGCCTTCTGCGAGAAGGGCTTCTTCACCGTGGAGGAGACGCGGCGCGTCTTCCGGGCCGCCGCGGCGGCCGGGCTCAAGCCCAAGATCCACGCGGAGCAGCTCAGCCGCAGCGGCAGCCTGGCCATGGCCCTGGAGGCCGGCGCGGTCTCGGCCGACCACCTCGACTGCGTAGACGACTCCGACCTGGCCCGGCTGGCCAAGGCCGGGACCGTGGCCGCCTTGGTCCCGGGCTCCAACTACTTCCTCGCCAAGCCCTATCCCCCGGCCCGCCGCCTCATCGACGCGGGCGCGGCCGTGGCCCTGGCCACGGACTTCAACCCCGGCTCCTGCCCCTGTTGGGACATGCGCATGATCCTGTCCATCGCCTGCACGCAGATGAGGATGACCCCGGAAGAGGCCCTGGTCGCCGCGACCATCAACGGCGCCGCCGCCCTCGGCCTGGAGCGGAGCCACGGCAGCCTGGAGCCCGGCAGGGCCGCGGACCTGGTCTGCTGGGAGGCGGAGGACTACCGGGAGCTGCCTTACTACTTCGGCGCCACCCGGGCCGCCTGGACCATGAAGCGCGGCGTCATGGTCCACTCGGGGCGGGAGTATAGGCTATAATAGGAGCTCCCATGGCCCTGCGCATGATGATCGTCGAGGACAATCTCCTCACCCGCGAGATGATCAAGGACATGCTCGACATCCTCGGCCACCAGGTGGTGGCCGAGGCCGACGACCTGGCCGGCGCCTTGGCCGCCTACCGGCAGCACCAGCCCGACGCCCTCACCATCGACCTTTCCCTGCCCAAGGAGGACGGCCTGACCATCCTGAGGG
>JAQUNT010000237.1 GCA_028717525.1 Elusimicrobiota bacterium | reverse complement strand
GGCCGCCCAGGCCCTGCACCCGTCCCGCGCCGATCCGCACTCCGAGGGCCCGCAGGCAGGCGATCGTCGAGCGCACGTCCGCGGAGCCGGGCAGAGCGGCGATCCGCGAGACCCCCTCGGCCAAGGCCGCGAAGATCAGCGCCCGGTGCGCTAGGGACTTGTCGCCCGGCGCCACGACCGCCCCGCGCAATGGCCGGCAGGGCCTGACCGTGAGCCGCATCAAGGGGCGGGCCGGGCGAGCTTGCGCCCGAGGGCGGGGGCGAGCGCGGAGAGCTGGCTCATGAGGGAGCGGAACTCCTCGAGATACAGGGACTGGCGCGAGTCCGAGAGCGCGGCTTCGGGGTTCTCGTGGACCTCGACCATGACCGCGTGCGCTCCGACCGCGGCGGCGGCGCGGGCCAGGGGCGTCACCAGGCTGCGCTCGCCGGCGGCGTGGCTGGGGTCCACCACGACCGGCAGGCGGCTGAGGCCGCGGACCGTCGGCACGGCGCCCAGGTCCAGGCTGCAGCGGACCGTCTCGCTGACCTGGCGCTGGCCGCGCTCGCAGAGGATGACGTTGGGATTGCCGGCGTTGAGCACGTACTCCGCGGCCAGCAGCCACTCGTCGACGCTGGCCCAAAGGCTCCGCTTGAGCAGGACCGGCTTGCGCGCGCGGCCCAGCTCCTTGAGCAGGGGGAAGTTCTGCATGTTGCGGGCTCCGACCTGGAGCAGGTCCGCGACCCTGGCCACCGCGTCGAGGTCGCGCGGGTCCATGACCTCGGTGACCACCGGCAGGCCGGTGCGGCGTTTGGCCGCGGCGAGGATGCGCAGGCCGGCGGGGCCCAGACCCTGGAAGCTGTAAGGCGAGGTGCGCGGCTTGTAGGCGCCGCCGCGCAGCATGTGCGCTCCCGCGGCCTTCAGCGCGGCCGCGGTGCGCAGGTAGGTCTCTTCGCCCTCCACCGAGCAGGGGCCGGCGATGATGATGAGGTCGGGCCCGCCGAACCTCAGGCCTCCGGCGTTGACCACGAGGTCCTCGGGGTGCTCGCCGCGGCCGGCCAGGCGGTAAGGGGAGCTCATGGGCGGCTCAGGGCCGCGAACTCGCCGCGACGGCGGTCCTTGCGCACGTTGTTCCAGAGGAAGTAGCGGCCGTTCATGGCCACGTAGACTCCGGGGGGCAGGCTCTGGGCGAAGGACAGGGAGCTGCCCAGGTTGAAGAGCCCGTCGGAGCTGCCGAACTTGTAGGGGACCATGGCGCCGGTCAGGACCACGGTCTGGTCTCCGATGCGGGGGCCCAGGACCCTGGCCGTCTCCACCATGGTGTCCGTGCCGTGGGTGACCACGATGTGCCTCTCCGGGGCGGCCAGGCAGGCGGCGAGCACCCGCTTGCGATGGCTCGCCGTCATGCACAGGCTGTCGATCATGAACAGGGTCTGGACCTTCACGGCCAGCCGGCAGCGGCCCAGGCGCAGCATCTCGGCGACATGGCTCTTGCGGAAGAACAAAGAGCCCTGGAGTTCGTTGTACTCCTTGTCGAAGGTCCCGCCCGTCACGATGATGCGGATGGACACTAGCGCGCTCCGCGCGAGTCCTTGAGGAAGGCCAGGAAGCCCTTGTAGGTCATGTAGACGTCGAACTTGCCCGAGACCTCCCAGGGCGCGTGCATGGACAGGAGCGCCACCCCGCAGTCCACCACGCTCATGCCGTAGCGCGCCATGAGGTAGGCGATGGTCCCGCCGCCGCCCTGGTCCACCTTGCCCAGCTCCGCGGCCTGCCAGACCACGCCGGCGCGCGCGAAGATGCGCCGGATCTGCGCGATGAACTCGGCCGAGGCGTCGCTGGCCCCGGACTTGCCGCGCGAGCCGGTGTACTTGGTCAGGCAGGTCCCCTGGTTGAGGAGCGCCGCGTTCTTCTTCTCCGAGACCCCGGCGAAGAGCGGGTCGAAGAGGGCGTTGACGTCGGCGGAGAGCATCCAGGAGCTCTCCAGGGCGCGCTTGAGGACCAGCTCGCTGTAGGGTCCGCCGCAGAGGGCGAGCATCTCGGCGACCGTGTTCTCGAAGAAGTTGGCGTGCATCCCGGTGGCGCCGACCGAGCCGATCTCCTCCTTGTCGCAGAGCAGCACGCAGGCGGTGAACTCCGGGGTCCCGGCGGTATCGGAAGTCCCGCCGGGACCGGCCGGACGGATTTCCTTACGGCCGGTCCCGGGCAGGTCGAGCAGGGCGCGCAGCGCGGTGTAGGCGCAGACGCGGTCGTCCTGGCCGTAGCCGATGATCAGCGAGCGGTCGATGCCGGCCTCCCGGGGCTTGCCGGCGGGGACGAACTCGAGCTCCGCGGAGAGGAAGTCCTCCTCGACGACGCCGTAGCGCTCGTGCAGGAGCTCCAGGACGCGCTGCTTGATCTTCTCCTTGGCCTTCTTGTCCCGGCTGGGCACCGAGCCGACCAGGACGTCGAGGTTCTCGCCCTCGTGGCTCTCGGCCAGGGACTTCTTGTTGTGGTCCGCGGAGAGGTGGGGCAGCAGGTCCGTGATGCAGAAGACGGGGTCGCCGGGCTCCTCGCCGACCTCCACGACGATCTTCTTGCCGTCGGGCTTGACGAAGACGCCGTGCAGGGCCAGGGGCATGGCCACCCACTGGTACTTGCGGATGCCGCCGTAGTAGTGGGTGTCGAGCAGGGCCATCTCGCCGCTCTCGTAGAGGGGGTTCTGCTTGACGTCCAGGCGCGGGCTGTCCGTGTGCCCGCCGACTATGTGCAGCCCTTTTTCCAAGGGCTGCCGGCCGAGGACCGCGGCCAGGAGGGTCTTGCCCGCGCAACTGCGGTAGACCTTGTCGCCGGCCTTGAGCGCGCCCCCGCCCCGGATGAGCCCGTCGAGGTCCTGGAAGCCCGCGGCTTCGAGGAGCTCTACGGCCTCGTCGTGGGCCTTGCGCTCGGTCTTGGCCTGGCCCAGGAAGACGAGGTAGTCGGCGCAGACGGCTTCGAGCTTCTTGGCCTCGGCGGGGGAGAGCTTCTCGTAGCCGTTGGCGCGCGCGTAGTTCAGGGGCGTCTTCGGGGTATTTTTGGGCATGCGGCTATCTTAGCAAATGGCGGCGGGCTACTTGGACTTGGCCGGCGGCGGGGGCGCGGCGGCCGGGGAGGGCACGACGAGGCCGGTGGAGTCGCTCGCGTTGGAGGTGCTCAGGGGGGTGACCAGGCGCAGCTGCTGGGAGAGCGACTCCTTCATCGCCGGGCCGACCTCGGCCTGGATCTGGCTGGCCACGGCCGCGCGCAGCTCGGCTACGCCCTCGTCGAGGCCGCTCTTGAGCCTGGCGCTGAAGAGCCAGTAGAGGAGCAGGGGCTCGATGACGAAGATGAAGGCCACGACCCCGCCTACGATGGCCAGGTCGCGCCGGCTCAGGGAGCGCAGGAACTCCACGCTCTGGCTGCGGGTGGGCAGGCCCGGGCCGTCCCAGGAGAAGGCGACGGTGAAGGCCCAGGGCTTGGAGGGGGTCTTCTCAGGGAGCACGGGGGCGCTTTCCATGGCCGGACTTAGTATATATTTCTTTTGCCTCGCCGCGCTGGCTCAGGGGTTGATGAGGATCTTTCCGGCCGCGCCCCGCTCGAAGCTCACGCCCTCGGGCAAGGGGTGCGCGTCGGCTGCGCCGCAGAGGACCAGCTCCGCAGACGCGACGGTGCCGGACGCGGGAGGGGGACTTCCTCAAGGCGCATGACTTCCGGGCCGTCGGACTCGTGGACTCTGATGGCAGGTTGTGAATCGGTCGTGATTCGGCCGCGAATCTCCCGAGAATGTCGTGAATGCCAGTCGATGTCCCGCCGGCCGACGAGTCCCCTCCGGCTCAGCCACGGCTCTGCCTCGAACCTGCCCGCCTGAAGTCTCCCGCCCGATCCTGACGCCTGCTCCGACGGCGGTTTGCTATCATAGCCTTTGCCAGGCCCCCCTGGGGGCCTGGGGGCCTGGGGGCCTGGGGGTTGGCAAGCAGCTCACGATAAGGGGCATTCTGTTTCACGAAGCCCGCTTATCCCGACTACAATCCGGGGCGCTTGAGGAAGGAGAATAGTGGGGATCACGGTTGTCTATGTCGTTGGACCAATCCTGCTGATCGCGGTCGTATTGGCCGCGGTCTGGCTTGATCGCTGGAGTGTCCCCGTCATACTGGTCGCCCTTGGCGCGGGTATCCTCTTTGGCAGCGATGTCCTGGGGCTCTGGCATTTTGATGACATGGGGTTGACCAACAGGGTCGCGAACCTCGCCTTGGTATTCATCCTGTTCCATGGGGGGTTCCTGACCAAGCGTTCCGACTTCAAGGCGGTCGCCCTCCCTGCGGGCGGCCTGGCCTCCTGGGGCGTCGTTCTGACGGCCGTGATGACCTTCGGAGTCCTTTATGGCTTGTTCAACTGGTCGCTTCAAAAGGCGCTCCTGCTCGCCGCTATCATTTCGTCCACCGACGCGGCGGCGATCTTCTCGATCCTCCGCCGGCAGCCTCTGCCGCCGAAGCTGTCCTCCACCGTCGGGATCGAAAGCGCCGCCAACGACCCGATGGCGATCCTGCTCACCGTGGCGGTGATTGAGGGGATCACTTCCGCCCAATCCGCGTGGCTGACGTCCGTGCTGGTCTTCATCTGGAAGTTCACGGTCGGACCGGTCTGCGGCTGCCTCCTCGCCCAGGCGGCGCTGTGGCTGTTCAATCGTCTCAACCCGCAAGACCGCGGTTACTACTATGTGTTCTCGTTGGGGATCATCCTGCTGATATACGGGCTGACCGAAATGATCAACGGCAGCGGCATGCTGGCAGTGTTTGTCGCGGGCTACTTGATGGGCAACCGCCCATTTGTCCACAAACAGGGAGTGGCGAATTTCTCCTCCGCGGTTTTCACCATCGCCAACGTCGGCATGTTCGCCTTGATGGGACTACAGGTCTTCCCTCATCAGTGGGGAGAGATCTGGCTGGACGGCATCC
>JAQUNT010000236.1 GCA_028717525.1 Elusimicrobiota bacterium | reverse complement strand
CGGAAAGCGGTGGACCGCCTCGAGGGGCTGGTGGACGCCAAGCTCTGGCCCCTGCCCAAGTATCGGGAGATGCTCTTCCTGCTCTGACTCATGCAGAAGCCCGAGCCCCAGCCGCAGCCCGAGAAGTCCCTGCCGGAGGGCGTGCGCCATATCGTGGCCGTGGGCGCGGGCAAGGGCGGGGTGGGCAAGTCCACGGTGGCCGTCAACCTGGCCGTGGCCCTGGCCGGGGCAGGCCTCCAGGCCGGGCTGCTGGACGCGGACGTCTACGGGCCCAACCTGCCGCAGATGCTGGGGGTCCAGAACCACGTGCCCAAGCTGGGCGACGACGGCAAGATCGAGCCGGCCGAGGCCCACGGGGTGCGGCTCATGTCCATGGGCTTCCTGCTGGAGCCGGACTCGCCGGTCATCTGGCGCGGGCCGCTCCTGCACGGGGCCATGAACCAGTTCCTGCGCGACGTGCGCTGGGGCGGGCTGGACGTGCTGGTCGTCGACCTGCCCCCGGGCACGGGCGACGTGCAGCTCTCCGTCGCCCAGAGCGTGCCTCTGGCCGGCGCGGTCATCGTGACCACGCCGCAGAGCATCGCCCTCAGCGACGTGATGAAGGCGGCGGCCATGTTCCGCAAGCTGGAGGTCCCCATCTTCGGCGTGGTGGAGAACATGGGCGATTTCGTCTGCCCGCACTGCCGCAAGAGCAGCCGCGTCTTCGCGCACGGCGCGGGCAGGAGCTTCGCGCAGAAGTACGGGGTGCCCCTGCTGGGGGAGATCCCGCTGGACCCCGCCGTCTGTTCGGCCGGGGAGGACGGCAAGCCCTTGTGCCTGGCGCATCCGGAGAGCGCCTCGGCCAAGGCCCTGCGCGGCCTGGCCCGCGCCGTCGCGGCCCGGCTGGACGCGGCGACAGCAAAGAGGCAAGGAGGCTGATATGAGCACGCAAGCGACGACCCCAGAGACGACGCCCGTGGCCGTGGGCACGGCGGCGCCGGATTTCAAGCTGCCGGACCAGGACGGCAAGGACTTCCATCTGGCCGACCACCTGGGCCAGAAGACGGTGATCCTGTTCTTCTACCCCCTGGACTGGAGCCCGACCTGCAGCAAGGAGAACGCCTGCTTCACCCAGAACCTCTCCCGCTTCTCCAAATACGGAGAGGTGGCGGCCCTGTCCGTGGATTCCGTCTACAGCCACCGGGCCTGGGCGGACAAGATGGGCATCAAGCACCGCCTGCTCTCGGACATGCACCGCCGCGCCATCAAGGCCTACGGGCTGCTCCTCTCGGAGGCCAACATCAGCCAGCGCGCCACGGTCATCATCGGCAAGGACGGCAAGGTGGCCTGGGTCAAGGTGGAGCCGGACATCACCAAGGAGCGCGACTACCACGAGGTGGAAGCGGTCCTGGCCCGCCTGGAAAAGTGAGCCGCCCATGAACCCCGAAGAGAAGAAAGCCGAGCCGAAGATGGACCCGAACTCCCTGTACCGGGAGGAGGTCTTCACCGACCACCACGCGGGCACCATACGCCGCCTCGCGCCGGTCAAGGCCGACGGCTCCCCGGACCCCGGCCGCAAGGCCGTCTTCATCGGCGAAGCCCAGCTGCTGACCTCGGCCGGGGCCCTGCCCTTGAGCTTCGAGATACCGGCGGAGTCCCTCGGGGACGCGGCCCGGAAATACGGCGAGGGCGTCAAGCAGGCCTACGAGGACGCCTTGGCGGAGTTCCAGGAGCTGCGCCGCCGCGCCAGCTCCGGGCTGGTCATCCCGGGAGCGGGCGCCTCCGGATTGGAGGGCCTGGGCGGCGGGGGACTGCCTCCGGGCGGCCTGCCGGGCGGCGGCAAGCTCAAGCTCTGAGCTGAGCGAAGAGCCAGCCTAGGAGCCGCAATCCGCTGCGGGCGAGGTCCAGGAAGCCGCTGGGCCGCAGCGCCGTCTTCAGAAGATAGCCGGGCCTGAAGTAGAACCTGCGGTAGGCCTGGCTCATGATGCGCCGCAGGCGCTCTGCGGTCCAGTAGTCGGTGATGAGCAGGGGCCTGGTGTCCCCGTATTCTTCGGGCGCGGGGCCCGGGCCTTCCCTGTACCAGCCTTTCTCCTGCGCGAGGTCGTAGAGCGGCGTGCCCGGGAAGGGGCTGAGGCTGGCGAACTGGGCGTAATCGAGGCCGAGTGCGATGGCGAACTCCACGGTCTGGAGCTCTTCGTCGTAGTCTTCCCCGGGTATGCCGAGCATGAGATAGCCGAGGACCTTGATGCCGGCTTTCTTGGTCTTGGCCACGGCCTCTTGGACCTGCTCGACCTTGAGGCCTTTGCGCAGCCAGTCGAGTCCCCTTTGGTGAGCGGTCTCGATGCCGAAGGCGATCTGCACGCACCCGGCTTGCTTCATCCAGGCCAGCAGCTCGTCGTCCACGGTGTTGGCGCGGCATTCGCATTTCCAGCGGATCTTGAGGCCGCGGCTGATGATGAGGCGGCAGAGTTCGATGACGCGCGCGCGGTCCGATGAGAATAGGTCGTCGTAGAACATGAAGGCCGTGGCGCCGTGCTTGGAGTTGAGGGCGGCGATCTCCGCCAGCACGCTTTCCGGGCTGCGGGGGCGGTATTTGCTGCCGCAGACGCTCTTGTCGCAGAAGATGCACTGATAGGGGCAGCCGCGGCTGGAGAGCAGGGTGGCGAGGCGCTCGCCCGGAAACACGGGGTGGCGGTAGCGTCCCATGGGCATGAGGTCCCAGGCCGGGAAGGGAAGCTTTTCGGGGTCGGCGATGGAGGCGGGAGGGGAATCGCGCTCCGCGCTGATGATGCCGGGGGGCAGCGGGCCTGGTTTGCCGTCCAACAGCGTCTTGGCGAAGGCGGGGAAGCTTTCTTCAGCCTCGCCGCGGAAGCCGTAGTCGAGTTCCGGGCATTGCGCGAAGATCCTGCGGCCCACGGCGCTGGGGTGGGCCCCGCCGAGGATGAGCCAGCGGGTGTGGGGGCGGAGCGCCTTGGCGAGCCGGTAGGCCGAGTCCGACAGGGGGGTGGTGGCGGTGATGCCGACCATGTCGGGCTTGAGGCCGGCGATCTGCCGGGCTGCGGCGCCATGGTCGAGGCCCAGAGCCGGGGAGTCGATGATCCGAGGGTCGAGTCCGGCTTGGCGCAAGGCCGCGGCGAGATAGCCGAGTCCGAGGCAGGGGATGCGCAGCGAGGGGTTCTTGCCCGGTATGGGGGGATTGACGAGGATGATCTTGGCCATCGGATGGTCTGCTGCATGATACCAAAACGCCGCCGGGGCTACTGTTGGGAGGAGCCTTCGCCCGCCTCCAAGCCTTTGTCTTGTAGAATTCGGTTGGCACCGAATGAACCGTTTTTCTCTCGGATTCACCGTGTTTTTCCTGCCGGCCATGATCCTTATCCCGGCGCAGGCCTGGGCGACCGCCCCTCATATATGGGATTACCGCAGGGATTCGTCTCCTTTGACCGAGTGGTCCCAGGCCATCCGGACGCGGGTCATCCTTCGGACCAAGGACTGCATGGTCCTCTATTGCGTCCGCATCCCGAAGGTCAAGCAGAGAGCGTATTGGAAGGCTCCGGAGAACATGAGGCTGCAGCTCGACGACATGAACCTGGGGCTGGCCCCCATGACGGGCCTTTTAGCCAAGACGCTGCCGCTGAAGAGATGGGACTTGATCCATCTGCCGGCCGATGAGGAATGGCGGGAGGTGTGGCTGGAGGACCCGCAGCCCAAGCCGTTCCTTTGGCTCCTGGCGCCGCCCCGGATGCCCGCGCCGATGTCCGCCGCAATGGCGCGCGGGCGGCTGGCCGGCCTGCCGCCCCCGCCCAACTCTCCCGAAACCCAAATGCTGGACATATTCGAAGACGTGCCGATGTCCAGGAAGGCCAATCTGCCTGCCACGGCGTGGATGCTGGCGAGTACGGAAGAGCAGACTCATCGGCCCCCGCCACCGGTCTGGTTCCTGGGGCAGATGGTGGAGCAGGCGAGGAAGCTGGCCCTCCAAGAAGGCCAGGCGCTGTTCATCGCGCCCTTCGAGTCGTTCGCTTCGTTGCGGCGGATCTCGGCCAGCCTTATGATCGTCAACGGAGCCGCCGAATGGATGCCCCCTGATGGCGAAAGCCTCCTGTTCGTCCTGGACGGGGAGGCGGAGATCCCGGCGGCCGAGGGCGGCTCCAAGACCGCCCGGGTCGGGAACATCGTGAGCATCCCGGGGCACTGGGGCCAGGAGCTCGAGCTCAAGGGCACCGGTCTCGGCTCCTTCTGCGCGCTGCTCGTCACCATCAGGAGGAACCAGCCGGCGCGGCGAGCCGGGCCGCGGCCAAGCCGAGCGCATTAATGATGAGGGGATGGCGGCAACGAATGGACATGGACAGGGGAGAAACAACAGAGCTACAATGGGGTCCCCATGATGAAAAATAACCCGATCATCATCGTCGTGATCTTGGTCTTGACTGCCGCTGTACGACCCGGCCCGTCTTGGGGGGCGACGGGATTCGGCGCCGGCCAGAGCCTCGACCCCGGCCAGGTCCTGGCGCAGGCCAGGTCCGGCGAGGTCGCCGCGGTGCGCGGCGCGCCCGTGCCCGCCTGGCTGCGCTACATCCACGCGCCTGCGGCGCTGCGCGCCACGGCCTGCCCGCAGGTCGACCCCGTGGTGGTGGGCGGGACCCAGGGCTACGCGGCCGGCCTGGGCTCCGGGCTGTGCTTCGTCTCCATCGTGCCTACCGACGTCCCGGGCATGGTCTACCGCTCCTACGCCTTGTTCAGCCACGGCCTGCTCATGGTGTTCAGCTCCTACGGCGAGGGGGAGGGCCCGGATAAGACCTCGGCCCGCGAGTTCTACTTCTTCCCGCGGCGGGGCGTGCCGCAGCTGGCCATGGACGCCCAGGCCGGGACCGTGTCGGTGCGCCTGGGCGACGGCGGCCGCGCGGACTTCGCCCCGGCTTCCGCCCAGCTCTCCGGGCTCGAGCGCGGGACCGTGACCGTC
>JAQUNT010000235.1 GCA_028717525.1 Elusimicrobiota bacterium | reverse complement strand
GCGATCTGGCTGCCCTTCCTGGTCTGGACCTGGCCGGGCCTCATCCCATTCCTGAGCGTGCGGACGGCGCTGTCTTTGACCATGCTGGCCTACGGCATGTTCACCGGCCCGGCCATGGTCACCTTCAGCAACTACCTGCAGGCCAACACGCGCAAGGGCGATCTGGGCAAGGTCTTCGGCACGAGCAGCTCCTTCTTCAACACCTTCAATTCCGTCGGCTACGGCGCCCTGGCCTTGGCGGCCAGCCTGTTCAACCCGGTCTTCCCGGCTTTGCTCCTGCCCATAGGGATCGCCTATATGGTGAGCGCGGCCCTGTTCTGGCGCGCGCCCAGGTCCATGCCCGGTTTGCCGCAGAGCTCGCTCAAGAAGGGCGGGCCGGCGGGAGCTTGACGGTCAGGAGCCCACGCGAGGCTCTTCCCTGGGCAGCTCTATGAAGAAGCTCGCGCCCAAGCCGGCCCCGTTCTCGACCCAGATGCGCCCGCCCTGGCGCTCCAGGATCTCCTTGCAGAGGGCCAGCCCCAGCCCGGTCCCCTTGTAGCCGTCGCCCTGGGACGAGCGCCGGATCTGGACGAACTTCTTGAAGAGGTCCCCGAGGTTCTCCGGCGGGATGCCCGGGCCGTCGTCGCAGACGTTGACCTGGATGTTGCCGTTCACGGCCCGGGCCCGGACCAGGATCAGGCTGTTGGCGAAGCGCAGGGCGTTGGCGAGCAGGTTGAGGAGGACCTGGACGACCAGGTCCTGGTCCGCGCGCGCCTGGGGCAGGCCGGGTTCCAGCTCGTACCGGATCGCCACGTCCTTCCGGTCCGAGAGCAGGGCCGAGTCGCGCACCGTCTCCCGGATCAAGGCCGCGATATCGACGGGCTGGAGCTCCATCCGGGCCTGCCCGGACTCCAGGCGGGAGATGTCGAGGATGTTGGCCACGATCTTCTCCAGCCGCTTGATGTTCAGCAGCTGCAGTTCGCAGGCCTCGGCCGGCGGGCCGGACCCGTTCCCGTTCACGTAGAGGTTGATCAGGTACGCGGTTCCCTTGATGACGGCCAGGGGATTGCGGATCTCGTGGGAGACCGTGCTGACCAGCTCGTCCTTGAGCTGGTCCAGCTTGCGGACCTCCCGGATCTCGGCCTTGAGCTTCTCGATGCGGCAGAGCTCCGTGATGTCCCGGAGCAACAACAGGCGCGCGGGCTGGTCGTCCCACTCGATCTCCGTCGCGCGCAGCTCCACGATCAGCTCGCCGTCGCCCGGCACGGGGATCCGGATATCCCCGACGCCGCCCTCCGGGATGGGGAAGGGGAAGGCCAGGCCGACCAGGGGCTGGCCCAGGCCGCGCAAGAGGCAGTCCGCGGCCGGGTTGGAGTGCCGGATGACCCCGGCGGAGTCGACGATGACGATCCCGTCCGGACTCCCCGTGATGGTGTTCTTGAGGCTGCGCAGCATGCGGCAGCGCTCGACCGCGTAGGTGATGGTGCGCTTGAGCGCGTGCCTCTTGACCTCTCCCTTGATCTGGTAGTCCTGGGCGCCGCAGCGCATGGCCTCCAGCCCCAAGGCCTCGTCGCTCATGGCCGTGAAGACCACGATGGGGATGTCCGGGGCCTGGGAATGCACCTTGCGCACGGTCTCGATGCCCCGGCTGTCCGGCAGCATGAGGTCGAGCAGGATCACCTCGATGCCGCCTTGGACCAGGACCTGGAGCCCGGTCTTCAGGTTCGGGGCGCAGGTGAACTGGAAGCCGCCGGAGGATGATTCCGGCTGGGCCAGGAGCGTCATGAGGAGCTGGGATTCCTCGGGATCATCCTCTATGAGCAACCCTCGGATGGCCCGATCTTCCATGGGGCCCCCTGCCCTGATAGTTTAGCGGGAAGGCTCGCTGACAGCCAGGAGCAGATTGTCGGCGACCGTCAGAATTGGTCAGCAGGAGCCTGGACTTGACGCCTTGCCGCGCTCCGCTTCCAGGACCGCCTTGGTCTCCGCGAAGGCTTCCTGCAGGGGCTCCAGCAGGTCTCCGGCCCCGGACACGGTCCCGGACTCGCCGATGGCCTCCAGGCGGCGGCAGATCCGGTGCATGAGCCGCGCGCCCATGTTGCCGCTGGCGCCCTTGAGCGCGTGCGCGGCCTTGGCCAGCCTCTGGCTGTCGCCCGCGGCCACGGAGCCCTGCAGGGCCTCCAGGTGCTTGGGCGCGTCCTTCAGGAAGATGTCCACCAGCTCGCCAAGGAAGCCGGGGTTGTCGGCCCCGCCCAGCTCCCGGTGTCCGGCCAGGACCGCGGCGTCCACCGGCGCGTCCCAGCGCGCCAGGACCGCGCAGAGCTCCGGCATGCGCACGGGCTTGGCCACGTAGTCGTCCATCCCGGCCGCCAGGCACTTCTCGCGGTCGCCCTCCAGGGCATTGGCCGTCATGGCGATGACCGGGGTGCGCTTCCCGGAGCCCTCGCGCCGGCGGATCTCGGCCGTGGCCTGGAACCCGTCCATCTCCGGCATCTGGCAGTCCATCAGGACCAGGTCGTAGGCGGAGCGCCCTAAGGCCTCGAGGGCTTCAAGGCCGTTGCCGGCCACGTCCGCCTCGCAGCCCAGCTTCTGCAGCTGCAGGATGGCGACCTTCTGGTTGACCGCGTTGTCCTCCACCAGGAGGATCCGGCAGAATCGGCGCCTGACCTTGGCCTCGGCCGGCGGAGCGGCGGCCCGCCGCTCCACGGGCGCCTGCGCCTCGGCGGCCAGGACCCGGCTGATGGCGTCGAAGAGCGCGGAGGGACGGACCGGCTTGGTCAGGCAGGCGCCGATGCCGCAATCCGCGCGCTCCTGGGCGCTCAGGGCCCGGCCCAGAGAGGTCATCATGACCAGGCGCAGCCCGGCCAGCGCGGGCTCGGCCCGGATGCTCCGGGCCAAGGCCAGGCCGTCCTGCCCCGGCATCAGCATGTCCAGGACCGCCAGGCGATAGGGGTCCTTCCCGGCCGCCTCGCGCCGCAGGGCTTCCAAGGCCGCAGGGCCGGAGTCCACCGCGTCGCAGCGCATCCGCCAGGAGGCCAGATGCGCGCTGACGATCTCGCGGCTGGCCGCGTTGTCATCCACGGCCAGGGCCCGGACCCCGCAGAGGGCTGCCGGCGCCGGCTCGGCCAAGGCCGGACCGGCGGCCTTGGCGAAGGGCACGGTGAACCAGAAGGTGGAGCCTCGGCCCGGTTCGCTCTCCAGGCCGATGGCGCCGCCCATGAGCTCCACCAGCTTCTTGGAGATGGCCAGGCCCAGCCCGGTGCCGCCGTAGCGGCGCGTGGTGGAGGAGTCGGCCTGGGAGAAGACCTGGAAGAGGCGCCCCTGCGCCTCCGCGGGGATGCCGATGCCCGTGTCCTGGACGGAGAAGCGCAGCGCCACGCGCTCCCCGTCCTCGCACTCCCGGCCCACCTTGGCCAGGACGTGCCCGGACTCCGTGAACTTGACCGCGTTGCCCAGGATGTTGAGCAGGACCTGGCGCAGGCGGCCGGGGTCGCCGCGCAAGGCGGGGTCCAGCCCGGGCTCGATCAGGCAGGCCAGCTCGAGGCCCTTGGCGTGGGCGCGCGGGGCCACGAGCTCGACCGCGGTCTCCACGGCCTCGCGCAGGGAGAAATCCACCGCCTCCATGGTCAGGCGGCCGGCCTCCATCTTGGAGAAGTCCAGGATGTCGTTGACGATGTCGAGCAGGGCCTCGCCGGCGCTGTTGGCGGTCCGGGCGTAGTCGCGCTGCTGGGGGGTCAGCTCCGTGTCCATGAGCAGGCCGGTCATGCCGATGATGGCGTTCATGGGCGTGCGGATCTCGTGGCTCATGTTGGCCAGGAAATCGGACTTGAGCCGGGCCAGGTCCAGGGCCGCGTCGCGCGCCTTCTCCGCCTCCTGCTGGGCCCGCTTGAGCTCCGTGATGTCGCGGAAGAACCAGACCCGGCCGAAGTCCGTCCCCTCCGGCCCGGTCAGAGGCGCGGAGTAGCGGTCGAAGGTCCGGCCGTCCTGCAGGGCCAGTTCGTCGCGGCTGCTCTCCTGCCTATGCGCGTAGAGGTAGCGCACCTTGGCCAAGAAACTCTCGGGGTCCCGCATCCGGCCCTTGACCAGGGCCAGCATCCGCTCGTCGTCGCGGGCCGCCGCGAGCTCGGGCGGCACTCCCCACAGCTCCAAGAAGCGGCGGTTGAAGGAGATGATCCCGCCCTTGGCGTCCGCGACCAGGATCCCGTCCAAGGTGGCCTCCTGCTGGGTGGAGAGCAGCAGGTTCTTGAAGCGCAGCTCCTCCTCGCGCTTCCTGCGCTCGGAGATGTCCAGGAAGGTGACCACGGAGCCGAGCACGCGGCCGGCCAGCCGCTGGGGGAAGCTCCAGTACTCGGCCGGGAAGGGGGTGCCGTCCGCGCGCCAGAGCACCTCGTCGGCCACGTGGGAGCCCTCGCCCTTCCGGAAGGCCCGGTAGATGCGGCAGTCCTGCACCGGGAAGCGCGTGCCGTCCGCGTGGGAGTGGTGGATGAGGTCGTGTATGTTGCGGCCCAGGAGCTGGCCCTCGCGCTCATAGCCCAGGATCTTGAGACAGGCCGGGTTGCAGAAGGTGCAGTTGCCTTGGAGGTCGATGCCGTAGATGGCCTCCGCGGCCGAGTCCAGGATCAGGCGCAGCCTCGCCTCCGCGGCCTGGCGCTTGCGCAGGCCCCAGAGCACGGCCAGGAAGGCGGCCGTGAGCGCGCTGAGGACCAGGAGCACGCCCAGGGCGAGGGCCCGCTGCAGGCGCCGCAGGTCCGCCTGGGAGTCCAGCTCGTATTGGCGCAGGCTGTCGCGCTCGGCGCGCGTGACTTCGTCGACCTGGCTGCGGATCTCGGACATCAGGCGCGCGCCGCGGCCGCTCGCGGTGAGCTTCTGGGTCGCCGCGAAGCCCCCCTTCTGGCGCAGGTCGATGGCTTCCCGCATGGAGGAGAAGCGCTTCTCCACCAGGCCGGCCAGGGCCTGCAAGCGTTCG
>JAQUNT010000234.1 GCA_028717525.1 Elusimicrobiota bacterium | reverse complement strand
TCGCTGGGGGTACGACTCGTTCAAGCCCCTTCAGAAGGAGACGGTCGAGGCGGCTCTTGCCGGCAAGGACTGCCTGGTCGTCCTGCCCACCGGAGGCGGCAAGAGCCTCTGCTACCAGCTTCCCGCGGCCATGGGCCGCGGGCTCGTCCTGGTCGTCTCCCCGCTCATCGCCCTCATGGACGACCAGGTCGCCGCGGCGCGGGAGGCGGGCCTGGCGGCCGACGCCCTGCACTCCAACCTGGAGTCCGGGCACCGCGGCGAGGCCCACCGGCGCCTGGCCGCGGGCCGGACCGACCTGCTCTACGTCAGCCCGGAGCGCCTCCTCGCGGGGGACCTGCTCGAGGTCCTCGCCGGCCGTCTGGTCCTCATCGCGGTGGACGAGGCGCACTGCGTGTCGCATTGGGGCCATGAGTTCCGGCCCGAGTACCGCCGCCTGGCCGAGGTGCTGGAGCGCTTCCCCAAGGCCGGCCGCATGGCCCTGACCGCCACGGCCACCCCCGCGGTCCAGGAGGACGTCTGCGCGCAGCTCGCGCTGCGCGCCCCCGCGCGGTTCATCGGCCATCCCGACCGCCCCAACCTCATCTACCGCGCCTTCCCGCGCCGCGACCAGGCGGCCCAGGCGCTCGAGGTCGCGCGCCGGCACCCGGGCGAGGGCGGCATCGTCTACGCCCAGACGCGCAAGGACGTGGAGCGCCTGGCCGCGGGGCTGGCCGCCTGCGGGATCTCCTGCGCCCCTTACCATGCGGGGCTCCCCGCCGAGCATCGGCGCCGCGTCCAGGACGACTTCGTCAACGAGCGGCTCGATGTCGTCGTGGCCACCATAGCCTTCGGCATGGGCATAGACCGCTCGAACGTCCGCTATGTGGTCCATGCCAACACCCCGCGCTCGGTGGAGCATTATCAGCAGGAGTCGGGACGCGCGGTCCGCGACGGCCTGCCCGCCGAATGCGTGCTGCTCTTCGCGGCCTCGGACCTCGCCGCCCACAGGGGCCTGGCGCTCAAGGACGGGCCCCTGGCGCCGGAGCGCCGGCTGGCCCTGGAGCGGCAGTTGCGCGAGATCGGCCGCTACGCGGTCGCGCCCGTATGCCGCCACCGCCTCCTGACCGAGCATTTCGGGGCGGCGTATGCGCCCGGCGCGGCGGCCGGCCAGGGGGAAGGATGCTTGGCCTGCGACGTGTGCCTCGGCGAGACGAAGAGCCTCCGCGCCGAGGAGGCCCTGCTGGCCGCCAAGAAGGTCTTGAGCGCGGCTTGGCGCGCCGACGGCCGGTTCGGGACCGGCTACGTGGTCAACCTGCTCCTGGGGCGGGGCGACGAGCGCATGGAGCGCAACGGCCACCAAAGCCTGCAGGTCTTCGGCCTGCTCAAGGAGTCCGGCGAGGCGGCCGTGCGCTCGTGGGTGGACCAGCTCATCGTGCAGGGCTTCTTGGAGGTGGCCGAGGAGCGGCAGTATCCGCTGCTGCGCATCACCGAGGCCGGGAAGGCCTTGTGCCGCGATGAGGGCGCGGTCCGGCTGGGCGTGCCCGCTCGACCGGCCAAGCGCGGC
The DNA here is from genome assembly GCA_028717525.1 of Elusimicrobiota bacterium. Lineage (GTDB taxonomy): Bacteria > Elusimicrobiota > Elusimicrobia > UBA1565 > UBA9628 > UBA9628. The sequence continues at coordinate 3,406 of JAQUNT010000234.1, read as the reverse complement.
GGGAGGAAGTCCAAGGCTTTGCGCAAGGGCCTCGCCTCCGAGCTTCCGCCCGATGAAGCCCTGTTCGAGCAGCTGCGGCGATTGCGGCGCTCGATCGCGGAAAGGCTGGGCGTTCCGCCCTACGTGGTCTTCCACGACAGCACCCTCCTGGAGCTGGCCGCGCTCAAGCCCGGGACTTTGGATGCCATGCGCGGCGTGAAGGGCGTGGGGGACCGCAAGCTCGAACGCTACGGCGCCGCCTTCCTCGATGTCATCTCCGGCAAGCCGCCGCGATCGAGTGCGTCCATCGGCTGAACGGCCGGCTTGAATGGCAGCCCATTTCGGGGCTGCCGCATGATGCGCCGTCCGGCCTCAGCGCTCCGGTATGGCGGTGGGGTCCTGGCCCGAGGCGGCCTCGGCCTCCATGCGCTCGGCGAGCAGGTTCCAGCTCACGAAGCGCCCGTTGGCGGCGGGCGCTCCGGTCTCCGGGTCGTAGTTCTCGTTCATGCCCCCGGACTTCTTGAAGTCCGCGACCAGAAGGCGCACGGTCTTGCGGGCCAGCTCCCGGGCCTGCTTTTTGTAGCCGCAGCCGCGCAGGCCGTGCATCATCAGGTAGTTGGAGATGACCCAGACCGGGCCGCGCCAGTAGCCGGCCTTGGCGTCGTAGAGCGGCTCGCCCCTGGCCAAGGTGCGCACCCCGTGGGGGGACCAGAACTCGGCCTCGTTGAGCAGGTGCTCCTCGATCATGCGCTTGGCCCGTTCGGGCGGCGCCACCTTGGCCCAGAGCGGCACGAAGCTGGTCCAGGCCTTGACCTTGACCGGCTGCCCGGTGCGGCTGTCGATGTTCCAGTACAGGCCGTCCGCCTCCGACCACATCCGGCCGTTGACCAGGTCCTTGAGCGCCGCGGCCTTGGCGCGGAAGGCCGCGGCCGCCTTGGGCTCGCCCAGGCGCTCGGCGATGAGCGCCAAAGCCAGGTACTCCCGGTAGATGTAGCACTGCAGGTCCACGCCCTCGGTCACCTGCGAGGGCGAATCGGAGACCGCCGGGCTGTTGTCCGTGCCGCTCTCCACGCCGTTGAACCAGACGAAGAGCCCGTCGGCCGCGCGCCGGTTGTTCTCCCAGAAGGCCAGCGTGTCCTGGAGCTTGCGGTAGTAAGGGATGCGCGGCGGGGCGTCGGGGCGCTCGTAGGTCTGCAGCTTGAGGTAGGCGGGGTCCGCGGACGGCGGCGGGTCGGACTGCCGCAGCCACTGGAAGTCCCCCGCGGTCAGCGAGGCCCGGACCGCGGCCTGGGCCAGGAAGGGCTTGCACATCTCGGGCAGGGCCCAGAGCGCGTCCGGCGCGATCTCCCGGGGCGTGTAGCCGGTCCAGTTGGCGAACTCGTCGACGAAAGCCAGAAAGTCCTTGACCGAGCCGACGATGGGGGCGGAGACCTGGTCGTAGCTCAAGGCCGCGGCCATGAAGTACATGTCCCAGTCGAAGAGCTGGAAGTAGGGCCCGGCGGGCACGATGTAGGCGTGCTTGAGCAGCCCCTGCGGCGGCTTGACGATGTTCTCCTTGAGCTTGTGCTTCGTGAAGAAGGCCGAGAGCTCGGAGGCTCCGGCCGGGGCCGCGGCCAGCAGGAGGGCGAGGGAGAGGGCGAGGGATCTGATCATGCGGCCATTCTATATTTATTCCTGGTGCCCGCGTCCACGGGATTCTTCGCCGCGCGCTCCCGCGGGAGCCGGCCGAGGGCCCCAGGGCACCCTCAGTAGGATATAATACCTGGCACGAAGCTGCGCACGCCGGCCGTGCCCATGCCGGAAGGAGGAGCCGCGATTTGAACGTCTGGAGAAGCCTCACCCTGCTGGCCAGGAGCATCCGCCTCAACCTGGTGGTCTACAAGGTCTATGAGAGGTACTTGTGGAACCAGATCAAGGACAAACCTATCCCCGAGCACATAGGCTTCATCCTGGACGGCAACCGGCGCTGGGCGACGATGCTCGACATGCCGTCCTGGCGCGGCCACCGGGCCGGGGTGGACAAGGTCGACGCCCTGGTCGACTGGTGCCTGGAGGCGGACGTCAAGTCCATCACCCTTTACGCGTTCTCGACCGAGAATTTCACCAGGTCGGCTGCGGAAGTGCAGGGGCTCATGCGGATCTTCGACGAGAAGCTCAAGGCCATCGCCGGCGACGAGCGGATCCATAAGAACCGGGTCCATGTCCGGGTCATCGGGCGGCTCCACCTGCTCCCGGAGAGCACGCAGCGGGAGGCGCGGGCCGCGGAAGAGCGGACCCGGGGCTACAATCAGCACTACCTCAACATCGCGTTGGCCTACGGCGGCCGGGCGGAGATCGTGGACGCGGCCAAGGAGATCGCCCGGGAAGCCAAGGCCGGGACCCTGGACGTCGAAAGCATCGACGAGAAGACGATCGCCGAGCATCTCTACACCGCGCACCTGCCCAAGCAGGAGCCCGACCTGATCATCAGGACGTCCGGCGAGGAGCGCACCAGCGGCTTCCTGCTCTGGCAAGGCGCCTACAGCGAGCTGTGCTTCTCGGACGTGTTCTGGCCGGAGTTCCGCAAGATAGACCTGTGGCGGGCCATTAGGACCTACCAGCGGCGCAGCCGCCGCCACGGCTCCTGAGCCGCGCCCAGGCGGGCCGCCGATCCCGGCGGCAGCCTCGCGGCGTCTCTTTTTTGTATAGTGCCGGCATGAGGCGAGTCCATTGGCTTCTCCCGGCCGCCGTGGCCGCCGCCGCCGGCTGCGCGACCACGATCTCCGTCATCCAGGACGGCCGCGGCGTCACCGGCCCGCCGGTCGCGGTCGCGGCCGGCGCGCCGGCGGTGGACCTGACCGTCTGCGTCGAATCGGCTGCGGACGGCTTCAACAAGGGCTACCGGGACTCCCTCGCGGCCAAGCTGGCCGGGATGCTGGCGGCGCATTTCCGGCGGGCCTTCCCGGCGCCCGTCCCGGCCGGGGTCCTCTGCGACGCGCGCGTGGCGGTGTCCTCCTGGATGAGCATGGACGTCTACGCCGCCAACTCCGGGCGTCTCCTCTTCAACGTGGGCTGCAACGCCATGGGCGACGAGGCGGGGGGAGCCTCGGCGGGGGTCGTCGGCGAGATCTACCGCCGGCTGTCTCCCGCGGGCGCCTTCTACGAGCAGCTGAGGGGGGACCGCGCCCTGGCCGCCGCGCCGCGCGCGGCCCCCGCCGCCGAGCCGGCCGCGCCCCCGGCCTCGGACGTCGACGAGCCGTCCTATCGCGTGCGCGAGCGCGCGCAGGACGCGGCCGTCGTCGTCGGCATCGAGACTTACTCGGACCTGCCCGAGGCGCCCTTCGCCGAGCAAGACGCGCGGGCCGTCAAGACCCACCTGCTCGCGCTCGGGGTCCCCGAGCGGAACATCGCGCTGCTACTCGGCTCCAACGCGGGCAAGGCCTCCATC
>JAQUNT010000233.1 GCA_028717525.1 Elusimicrobiota bacterium | reverse complement strand
GCGCCACGAGCGGTCGGGCCCCTCGTCCCGGGGTTCCGGCAGCCGGGCGCCCCGCCAGAGCCGGCCCGAGCCGAGGCGTGAGCCGCGTCATCACTCGCCGGCGCCTGCAGCCCGGGCCCCGCAGCATCCCTCCGCGCCGGCGCGGCCGACCCCGCAGCCCCTTCCGGCCAGAGGGGAACAGCCGGCGCCTTCAGGGACGGCGCTTCCCAGCGCGCCGCCGGTCGACCCGGCCAAGGCCTGCGCGGCCGCCGAGGCCCTCCTCAAGGAGCTCCTCGGCCTGATGACCTTCACGGATGCGGCCGTGGCCACACGCTGGGACCCGGAACAGGAGCGCGTCAAGACCAACGTCCGGACCTCGGAATCCGAGCGCCTCATCGGCCAGGACGGGAAGGTCCTGGAATCCCTGCAGTTCCTCATGACCCTGATGGCGAGCCGGCGTCTGGGCTCGCCCGTGGCCGTTCAGGTGGACACCAACGACTACTGGCAGAAGAAGGAGAACGAGATCCTCTCGCAGGTGCTCCAGGGCGTCGAGACCGTGCGCACCACGGGCAAACCCTTCCGGATGCAGCCCATGGAGCCGCCCATGCGCCGCCTCGTGCACAAGAGCCTGGCCAGCCACCCGGACATCATGACCTCGTCCGAGGGGGACGGGTCCTGGCGCAAAGTCGTCCTGCGCCCGAGGAAATGAATTTTCGTCCCGACAGGCAAGCCTGTCGGGGCGAAAACCGACCTTGCCCCCCTTGAGGGGGGCGAGGTCGCGCCGTTGGGGGGGAAGCCGTCGCCGTTGATTCGCCGAGCATGCTGATATCGCCGACCGACGCCATCGCCGCCATCGCCACGCCGCCCGGCACCGGGGCTTTGGCCATCGTCCGCGTCAGCGGAGCGGGGGCCCTGCGCGCCGCTGCCGCCGTGCTGGGGCGCGCCGAGGAGGCCCTGCCGCCGCGGCGGGCCTGCCTGGCTTCGGCGCGCGACCAGGAGGGGGACATCGACCAAGTCGTGGCCCTCTATCACCCCGCGGCGCGGAGCCCCACGGGAGAGGACCTGGTGGAGCTGACCTGCCACGGCTCCGTCTATATCCAGAGGCGGCTGCTGGCGGCCTTGCTCGCCGCGGGCGCTCGGGCCGCCCGGCCCGGAGAGTTCACGCAGCGGGCCTTCCTGAGCGGCCGGCTCGACCTCGCGCAGGCGGAGGCCGTCTGCGACCTGATCGCGGGCGGCACCCGCCTGGCCCACCGCAGCGCCCTGTCCCAGCTGGAGGGGGGGCTGTCCAGCCGCGTGGCCGGCCTGCGCGGGCCGGTCCTCGAGCTGCTGACCCACCTGGAAGCCTGCCTGGACCATCCCGACGAGGACATCGCGCCCCTGCCCCGGACGGAGGCCCAGTCGCGGCTGCACCGTCTGGCCGAGCCGGTGGCGAGGCTGGCGGACACCTTCCGGACGGGCCGCATCCTGCGCGAGGGGCTGCGCGTCTGCATCGTGGGCCGCCCCAACGCGGGCAAGTCCAGCCTCCTCAACGCCTTGCTGGGCCACTCACGCGCCATCGTCTGCGCTGAGCCGGGCACCACGCGAGACGTCTTGGAGGAACCTTGCGACCTGGCCGGCCTGCCCGCGGTGCTGGTGGACACCGCCGGCCTGGGCCACGACTCGCGCGGCGCTGCCGACGAGGAAGGTCTGGCGCGCGCCCAGCGCGCCTTGCGCGCCAGCGACCTGGCCCTGCTGGTCATCGACGGCTCGCGTCCGGTGGAGGCCGCCGACGAGTCCGCCCATCGGCGCGTCCTGGACGCTTCCGCCGCCGACGGGAGGCCGGTCATCACCGTGCTCAGCAAGACAGACCTGCCGCGGCGGGCGGCCGCGGCCCCGTGGGACTGCGCCGTGTCGGCCCTGCGGGGCGCGGGCGTGGAGGAGCTCAAGCGCCTGGTGGCCGAGCGGCTGGGCGGGCACCCGGACGGCCCGGCGGAGCCGGGCGCAACGGTCACCCATCAGCGGCACCACGCGGCGCTGCGGCGCTGCGCCGCGGAGCTGGAGGAGGCCGCCCTTTGCGTCGGCCGCGAACCCGGGTGCTGGGAGGAGCTCTGCGCCCGCAACCTGCGGGAGGCCCTCTCCTCCCTCGACGAGATCACGGGGCCGGCGGCCGGAGACGAGGTCCTGCACGGCATTTTCTCACGATTTTGTTTAGGCAAGTAGGAGGCTGCATGACGACGAAGAAGCCGAACGTCGGGCCGAAGGGCGGCAAGCCGGAGAAGGGCAAGGCGCCCGGGCCCGCGGTGCCCAAGACCCCGGTCGAGGAGATCACGGCGGAACAGCAGATCATCGGAGCCAGATTCCTGGGCAAGGTGAGCAACTATTACTCGCACCTGCACGTCTTCGCCGTGGTGCTGGAGGCGCCGCTGGCTTTGGGAGACGCCATCCGCATCAAGGGGCACACGACCGACCTGACCCAGAAGGTCGAGCACATGCAGGTGGACCACCTCAACGTGCAGAGCGCCGCCCCCGGCGAGGCCGCCGCCATCCAGGCCGCGGACAAGGTGCGTCTGGGAGACGCCGTCTACAAGATCTAGGTGGACGAGTCCCGAGCCCGGCGGGTCCTGGCCCTGCTGCTGGCGGTCAACCTGCTCAACTACGTCGACCGTCAGGTGCTTTACGCCCTTCTGCCCGCCATCTCGACCGACCTGGGCCTGAGCGACGGGCAGGCCGGAAGCCTCGCCTCCGCCTTCATGGTGGTCTATATGCTGGCGGCTCTGCCCATCGGCTATCTGGCGGACCGGGGGGGGAGGAGGCTCTGGATCGCGGCGGGGATCGGGCTCTGGAGCCTGGCCACGGCGGCTTCGGGTTTGGCCCAGGGCTTCGCCCAGCTTTTCGCGGCCCGCGCGACGGTCGGGATCGGCGAGTCGTGCTACGGGACCATCTCCCCGTCGTTCGTGGCCGAGCACTTCCCGCCCGAGAAGCGGGCTTCCGCGCTGGCGCTGTTCTCCATGGCCATCCCCGTGGGCAGCGCCTTGGGCTACGTGGCGGGAGGCGCCATGGGGCAGGCCTGGGGCTGGCGCAACGCCTTCTATCTGGTGGGATTGCCCGGGCTGGTCCTGATGGTCTGGTCGCTGCGCCTGCGCGAGCCGCCCCGGCCGGCGCTCTCCGCGCCCCCGCCGCCGCGCTCGGCGCTGGCCTCGTACCTGGACCTGTTCCGCGTGCCGAGCTACGCCTGCGTGACCTTGGCCGGAGCCGCCATGACCTTCACCTTGGGAGGCCTGGCCGTCTGGATGCCGAGCTTCTTCCACCGCCGCTGGGACCTCAGCCTGGGCGAGGCGGGGACCCTCTTCGGAGGCATGACGGTGGCGGCGGGCCTGCTGGGCAGCCTCTTCGGGGGCTGGATCGCGGACCGGGCCCTGCGCTGGACCAGCCGCTCCTACTTCTGGGTCTCGGGCCTGGGCTATGTGGCGGGCCTGCCCCTGGCCGCGGCCGCCCTGCTGGCGCCGAGCCTGCGGCTCTGCGTGGCCGCGATGTTCCTGGCGGAGTTCTTCCTATTCCTCAACATGGGCCCCATCAACGCGGTCATCGTCTCCGTGACGCGGCCGGAGGCGCGCTCCATGGCCTTCGCCGCGAACATCCTGGTCATCCACGCCCTGGGCGATGCGGCCTCGCCGACCTTGATCGGGCTGGCCTCGGACCGCTGGGGGCTGACGTCGGCCTTGCTGGCGGCGTGCGGGGCCCTGGCCCTGGCCGCGGCCTTCTGCTTCTCGGGCCTGCGGCACTACGATGAAGACTCCGGGAGGATCGCTCATGCTTAGCCGGATCTGGAGACTCGCCAAGCTGTTTCTGCGTTCTCCGGCGCGCGCCGCCGACGCCTGCCGGGACGACGAGAACCTGGCCCCCGGCTTCTGGATCTACGCGGCCTTCACCTTGCTCATGATGCTGTTCTTCGCCTTGAAGCCCTTTGATTTCCCGGATGCCAACGCGCCCTATCCGCGGGGAGCCCAGGGCCTGATGTTCTGGTTCAAGGTGATGATGTGGCAGCCGCCCCTGGAAGCGGCCTGGATGGCCCTCCTGCTGGGGCTGGTGGTCTGGTTCAGGCAGGGGTCTTTGCCGGTGCGGCTGGCCGCGGGCGTGGCCTGGACCGCGGTGCCCTTCGTCCTGATGGCGGTCTACGCGGCCGTGGGCGCGGACGCCAGCCGGGCGGTCGCCGAGCTCGCCAAGGGCGCCGCCGGCGCGGCGCGCGCCGACGCCGAGGCGCGGGTGGTGGCGGGGGCGCGCGCGGTGACCATGGCCAAGTGGGCGCTCGGCCTGGGGACCGCGGCCTGGATCGGGCTGTTCGTGCCGCTGTGGCGCCGGCTGACCCGCCGCGAAGTCATGCCGGTGGTAGGCTTCATGCTGGGCGTCAACGCGATCGGGGTCGCGATGCTGACGCCCATGGCCCTGGCCACGGCCTGGCGCAGCTCGAACTTCTTCATGGCGGCCCAGGTCGCAGCGGGCTTCTGGCTCCTGGGCGCGCTGACCTTGGGCCTGCGCGAAGCGACCGGGCTGCGCCTGCCGCGGGCCTTCATGGCCGTGCTCCTGTCCATGTTCCTCCAGATCGCCGTGGCCTTCACTTTGCACCTGCTGGGTCTGGTGCCCAAGGACATCCTCAAGGCCCTGCTCTATGCCTAAGGCCCGCCTTGCCCACGACGTCATCGTCGTCGGCGCCGGCCACGCCGGCTGCGAAGCCGCCCTGGCCGCGGCGCGCCTGGGGCGGCGCACCCTCCTGCTCACCCAGAACCTCGACACCGTCGCCAGGATGTCGTGCAACCCATCCGTCGGCGGCGTGGGCAAGGGCCAGCTGGTGCGCGAGCTCGACGCCCTGGGGGGGGAGATGGCCAAGGCCACGGACCGCTCCGGCCTCCAGTTCCAGACCCTCAACCGCAGCCGCGGCGCTGCGGTGCGCTCCCCGCGCGTGCAATGCGACAAGTCGCTCTACCACCTCGCCAT
>JAQUNT010000232.1 GCA_028717525.1 Elusimicrobiota bacterium | reverse complement strand
CTCTTCAGCCCCGCTTCGCGGGACGGTGGCACCCGGCATAAGACCGCCGGGCGCTCGTTTTCTTAGGCCCGACTAATTGGCCAGGCTCCTAGCGCGGCCGGCGCCGGCGGTAGCGGAGGTTCCGCCGGTGCCGGCCGGACGAATCTCCCTACGGCCGGCGCAGCGCCTGCCGCGCCAGACCCAGCAGTCCGGCCGGGCCGGCGAAGGCGTTGGTCACCTCGGCCCAGCAGGGGCGCAGGCAGCCGGGGCAGGCGTCGGCCAAGGCCCGCCGCCGCTCCTGGTAGGCCGCCGAGCCCAGGCGCTGGCGCAGCGCGCCGTCCAGGAGCGAGCCCTCGGGGATGAAGCGATGGCAGATGGAGAGCTGCCCGGAAGGGTCCACGGAACAGTAGCGCCTGCCCGCCTCGCAGCGCCACACGCGCCGCCGCGAGGCCAGGTGCAGGCGGGACTGCTCCAGGAACGCCGCCGAATTGAAGACCGCGCCGCCGTTGCGCTGGAGCTCCGCCAGGCGGCCGTAGACCTCGTCGATGAGGCCCTGGTCCTCCGGCTTGAAGGCCAGCTCCGGGCAGGAGGCGTCCTCGATGGGCACGAAGGACACGGAGAAGCCCAGGCCCGCGGCGAAGTCGGCGATGGCGGGCAGCTCCCGGATGTTGAGCGGCGAGACCACGGTGTTGATCAGGAGGATGCCCCCGGAACCGGCCAGGAGCTTCGCGAAGACCTCCAGGCTCTTGAGGACCGGCGCATGGACGCCGGCCGAGCCGTGGATGGAGTCGTGCTTGGCCGGGTCCAGAGAATGCAAGGAGACCGAGACCTCCCGCAAGCCCGCGGCCGCCAGGCCCCGCACCCGCGCCTCGTCGGCCAAGGTCCCGTTGGTGAGGACCCGGAAGCGGAAGCCCTTCTCGCGCAGCATGGCGAGTATGCCCTCCAGGTCGTCCCTCAAGAAGGGCTCCCCCCCGCCCAGGCTCAAGGCCGCCACGCCCAGCTCCCGCAGGGCCTCGGCCGCGGTCGCCAGCTGCGGCAGAGGCAGCTCCGGCCGGGGGTCCCGGCGCACCGCGCACATCCGGCAGCCCAGGTTACAGCGGTGGGTCAGGCCCCAGTGCGCGTAGATCATCCGGCCGCCCAGCAGCGACCGGCACAAGCGCAGGATCGGTCGCAGGCTCATGGCAGCTCCGCCAGGAACAGGGCCCTCTTGCGGCCCAGGAACTCGAAGCTGCGCGCCCGCCGGAAGCCGAAGCCCTCGAGCAGGCGGCCGGGCGCGACATTGCCCTCCGAGACCGTCACCGCGACCCGCGCGATGCCCTCGGCCGAGAAGGCGTCGAGCGCCGCGCCCACCAAAGCCTGCGCGATGCCCTCGCCCCTCTGCCGCGGCTCGACCGCGATGAAGAGCAGCTCGGCGGCCCCGGCGCTCTCTCCGGCCTTGCCGAAGTAGGAAGGGATCTCTTGCAGCCGGCGCAGCAGGCCGGGACGGCGCAGCAGGCCCGCGGCCGCGCCCCAGGCCAGGGCCGGCCACTGCCCGGCGAGGATGTCCCGGAACAGCCGCCGGGTGTCCCGGGCGCCGAAGACAAAGCCGACGATGCCGCCCCCCGGCCCCGGGCAGACCCAGCCCGCCCCGGACGGCGAGGCCAGGCCGCCCCGGTAGACGGCCTTGAGCACCCCGGGGCCGAACCGCGAGAACGCCGAATCCTCGATCAGGCGTTCGTGCAGCCCGACCACCGCGTCGAGGTCCGCGGGGGCCATCGGCCGAACCATCTCAGCCGGCACGCGCGGCCTCCCCGCCGGCGCGCAGACGCCCCCCGGACGTCTGGAAGGCGTGCCGGAACGAGAGGTAGAGGAGCAGCCAGAACGCCAGCGCGTAGCGCTTGACGTCCCGCAGGCTCCGGATGCGCACCAGGTGCCGCCAGACCACCACCGGGCGCAGGTAGAAGGAGCGGTAGAACCGGTCCACCGCGGACTCCAGGTCCTCCCGGGACATGGCCTTGGGGATGAACACCGGGTCGAACAAAGTGTAGTCGCGGAAATCCCGCGACAGCAAGGTCCCGTACTCGCCGCACATGGAGAACTGCGTCGCCCCGGGCAGGGGCGTGTTGATCTGCACGGTCACGTCCTTGAGCGGCAGGGACTTGGCGAAGTCGATGGTCTCCTGCATCGTGCTCTTGGTCTCGTTGAGGTGCCCCAGCATGAAGAAGCCCTTGGGCTGCAGTCCCAGCTCGTCGGCCCAGCCCGCCACGGCGCGGATCTGCTCGCGCGTCGTCTTCTTCCGGATGAAGCGCAGGACCTCTTCGTTGCCGCTCTCCACGCCCAGGCGGATGCGCCAGCAGCAGGCGTCGCGCATCTTGCGCAGGGTCTCCTTGTGCGCGATCACGTTGGCCCGCACGGTGCAGGTCCAGCTCACCTGGAGCCCGCGCCGGCCGATCTCGCGCACGATGGCGTCCACGCGCTCCTCGCTGGGCGTGAACAGGGAATCCACGAAGGCGATGTCCCGCGCCCCGTAGCGCCGCACCAGGTGCTCCATCTCGGAGACGATGTAGCCGGGACTGAAGCTGCGGTACGGGGCGCCCATGGCCCCCTTGTCGCAGAAGATGCACTGGTAGGGGCAGCCGCGGCTGCTGACCATGCTGAGCTTGGGCCGCGCGCGCTCGTCGTTGGGCTGGGGCACGTAGCGCTCGATGGGCAGCAGGTGCCGCGCGGGCAAAGGCAGGCGGTCGAGGTCCTGGATCCAGGCCCGCGGCCGGCCGCGGACCAGGCGGCCGTCCTCGCGGAAGACGATGCCGTCCACGTCCCTCGGACTGGCGCCCGAGGCCAGCCTCTGCAGGAGCTCCGGGAAGGTGTCCTCCCCCTCCCCGATGACGCCGTAGTCGAAGCTCCCGCAGGACAGCGCGTGCTCCGGGGCCACGCTCACGTGCGGCCCGCCCAGCACCAGCACGGCCGGCGAGGCCTCCTTCAGGCGCCGCGCGAGCTCCCAGGCGTCCGCGATGGAGCAGGTGGTGGCGGTCAGCCCGACCACGTCCGCGCCCGCGGCGCGGCGCACCACCCCTTCGAAGTCCAGGCGCTCCACCGCCGCGTCCGTCACCGTGACCGCGATGCCGCGCTGCTCCAGGACCGCGGCGATCGAGCAGAGTCCCAACGGCGGCGAATTGAAGAAGAGGCTGGTGATCACCGGGTTGGGCCGCGAGCCTTTGAGGCACTGGATCAGCGGCGGGTTGATGAGGGCGATCTTCATGGCTATTGCGTGATGAGCCGGCGCAGGCTGCCGTACTCCCGGAGCTTCATCCGCGTCAGTTCGCCGCGCGCCAGCATGCTCAGCGCGATCCCGGACATCGTGAGCAGGTTGCACAGCTGGCTGGCCAAAGCCAGCGGCGCGGGATGGCGCCGCAGGAAGGCGCTGCGCCAGAGCCGGCGCAGCAGGGCCCGCGGCACGAACGGCTTGGTCAGCAGGACCAAGATGCTCAGGAAGAAGAGCTCCGCCTTCGGGCGCGGATAATGGAAGCTGGCGCGGAACTGCTCCCAGGATTTGACGGCGTTGCCCTCCACCTGGGCCTCGGTGATGAGCCCGCGGCGCAGGAAGTCCTCGGTGAGCGCGGTCTTGGGGAAGAAGACCAAGGAGTACAGGAAGAGCCGGAAGGGCCCGGGGACCTCCATCAGGAACTCGAACTGGGCGTCGCGGTCCGCCTCGGTGGAGAGCGGGTTGTCCAGGATGACGTCGTAGACCGTCTCCAGCCCCAGGCGCCGGTTCCACTCCCCGTAGGCCAGGATCTTCTCGTGGGCGGGCCTGCGCGCGTAGACCCGCCCCTCCTCCCCCGGCGAGGCGCTCTCGATGCCGATCTGCACCCGGACCAGGCCCGCCCGCTTGAGCCGGGCCAGCCGGCCCTCGTCAAGGTGCTGGGGCACGAGCATGAGGTCGAAAGGCAGGGCGACTCTGCGCTCGTACTGCGCGCAGAACTCCTCCACCCACGCGGGGTCGCTGCTGAAGGTGTCGTCGTCGAACTTCACGCGCCGCACGCGGGGCAGGCGCCGCAGTGCGTATTCGAGCTCGCCGATCACATGCCCCACGCTGCGCCTGCGGAAATAGTCCCCCTGGCCCCGGTAGATGCCGCGCAGCACGCTGTTGTAGCAGTAGCTGCAGCTGAAGGGGCAGCCCCGCGAGGCGCTGGTGCGCAGCTCGGCCGACAGGGCCAAAGGGTCGCCCTCGCGGACCCGCCCGTCCTCCACGAAGAACTTGCCCTGGTCCTCGAAATCCCGGTAGGGGAGCTGGTCGAGGTCCTGCAGCAGCGGGCCGGGCTCGTTGCGCCGCACGCCGTCCGCGGTCCGCACCCAGAGGTTGGCGATGCCTGCGATGTCCTGCCCCGAGCAGAGCCCGGCGACCAGCTCGCGCAGGGGGCGCTCACCCTCGCCCACGCAGACCGCGTCCGCCTCGGCGAGGCACGGCTCCGGCACCACCGTGGCGTGGATGCCGCCCCAGACGATGAGCGGCCGCATCCGGGCGCGGATGCGGCGGGTGAGCTCGGAGACGATCTTCACGTAAGGCGTGCCGAAGCCGATGCCCACCACGTCGGGGCGCAGGCCGCCCAGCAGGCTCAGCAGGGCCCCCCAGTCGTCCTGCGAAGGGGCGCGCACGTCGTTGTTGCGCCAGTTCTTGAAGAAGACGGTGCTGACCTCGCGGCCGTCCTGCTTCAGGACGGCGGACAGCTGGCGCACGCCGCTGTTCTCCACTCCGTACATGGAGACGAGGGCCGTCCGGATGCTCTTGGCCATGGTCAGACCAGGGGCTCCGGCTGGCGCACCAGCCGGTCCACGCCGAGGACCTCCAGGTCCTTGGGCAGGTCCGGATTCTCGTAGAACTGCGTGTTGCCCTTGAGGATGAGGTCCCGCCCCATGCCGCGGCTGCGCAGAGTCGCGGTGTAGGAGCGGCACTCGCGCCCGCAGGGCGCCACGCGCCGCAGCTCGCGGGGCCCGGAGTCC
>JAQUNT010000231.1 GCA_028717525.1 Elusimicrobiota bacterium | reverse complement strand
TTGAGGAGCTGGGAATCGAACGAGTTGCGCTTCTCGGGCCGCGCCAGCCAGAGCAGCAGCGTCTTGCCGTCGCGCTCGAGCTCCAACGTGCTGTACTTGGTCTTCATCACATCCGGTAGAGGCTGGGCGCGAAGTCCGGTATGGGGGCGTTCAAGGACATGGCGATGGAGAGGCCCAGGGCCGTGCGGGTGTCCGCGGGGTCAAGGATGCCGTCATCCCACAAGCGCGCGGTGCTGTAGAGGGAGTGTCCCTCGCGCTCGTAGCGCTCCAGGATCGGGCGCTTGAACTCGTCCTGTTCGGACTGCGACATGGGCTTGCCGGCCTTCTCCTGCTGGGCGGCCTTGACCGTGCACAGGACGTTGGCCGCCTGCTCTCCCCCCATCACGGAGATGCGCGCCATGGGCCACATCCACAGGAGGCGCGGGTCGTAGGCCCGGCCGCACATGCCGTAGTTTCCCGCCCCGTAGGAGCCGCCCATGATGATGGTGAACTTGGGCACGTTGGCGTTGGAGACCGCGGTCACCATCTTGGCCCCGTCCTTGGCGATGCCGCCGCGCTCGTACTCCTTGCCGACCATGTAGCCGGTGATGTTCTGGAAGAACAGCAGCGGGATCTTGCGGAAGCAGCAGAGCTCGATGAAGTGGGTGGCCTTGACCGCGCTCTCCGAGAAGAGGATGCCGTTGTTGGCCAGGATGCCCACGGGATAGCCCATGATGCGGGCGAAGCCGCAGACCAAGGTGGTCCCGTAGAGCTTCTTGAACTCGTGGAAGCGCGAGCCGTCCACCACGCGCGCGATGACCTCGCGCATGTCGAACTGCTTGCGGATGTCCTTGGGGATGACGCCCAGGAGCTCCTCGGGGTCGTAGGCCGGCTCCTCCGGGGCGCAGGCGCCGATGTCGGTCCGGGGCCGGGCGCCCAGGTTCTCGACCGCGTTGCGGGCCATGCGCAGGGCCGCGGCTTCGTCGGACGCGTAGTGGTCGGAGACGCCGGATATCTTGCAGTGCACGTCCGCGCCGCCCAGGTCCTCGGCCGAGACGTCCTCGCCCGTGGCGGCCTTGACCAGCGGCGGGCCGGCCAAAAAGATCGTGGCCTGCTTGCGCACCATGATGGTCTCGTCGCTCATGGCCGGGATGTAGGCCCCGCCCGCGGTGCAGGAGCCCAGCACCACGGAGATCTGGGGGATGTTCTTGGCCGAGAGCTGGGCCTGGTTGTAGAAGATGCGGCCGAAGTGGTCGCGGTCCGGGAAGACCTGGTCCTGCAGGGGGAGGAAGGCGCCGCCGGAGTCGACGAGGTAGATGCAGGGCAGGTTGTTCTCCAGGGCGATGTCCTGGGCGCGCAGGTGCTTCTTGACCGTGATGGGGTAGTAGGTGCCGCCCTTGACCGTGGCGTCGTTGGCGATGACCATGACGTGGCGGCCGCGGACCACGCCGATGCCGGTGACCAGGCCGGCGGCGGGCGGGGAGTCGGGCCCGTAGACTTCGCGGGCGGCCAAGCCGGAGAGCTCCAGGAACGGGGTGTCCGGGTCGAGAAGCACTTCCAGGCGTTCGCGCGCGAGGAGCTTCTTGCGGGACTTGTGCAGGTCCCGCGCGGCCTGGGGTCCGCCGAGCTTGGCTTGTTCGTGCAGGGCGCGGAACTTCTCGCTGATGCCGCGGTTGTGCTCCGCGTTCTCTTTGAACTGAGCGCTGGAAGTATCGATCTGGGAGGTGAGTTTATCCATGGGGACTGGCTGATTCTACAATAATTCCCTCTGGTCCGGACCGGCCGGCCCCCTTGACAGGATCGGTCCTGGGCCTTATCCTTAGTAGTGCCGGAGGCTTCCCGATGTCCCCTCGCCCCCGAGCCGTGGTTGCCTTGTGCCTAGCCCTATTCCTGGGCTGGCCCTTCCATTGCGCCCAGGCCGCCCCGGCCGCTCCCCCCCCAAGCGCCCAGGTCCAGCCCCTCACCGATGACGAACGCACCGGCTTCAAGTTCCTGGGCCTGCGCATAGACGACAAGACCGGCCAGGTCTTCAAGGCCGACGGCGCGGCCCTCACCCCGGCCGAGCTGGCCCGCTACCGCGGCCCCTACGACTTCCACAAGGAGCCGCTCAACGACGACGAGAAGGACGACCTGCTCTACTCCGGCAACCGGTTCGACGAGGACACCGGGCACATCCTCTCCGTCGCGGACAAGAAGCCCCTCACGGTCCTGGCTATCGAGGTCTCCCGGCGCAACACCCTGCTGGGCCAGAAGCACGCCATCCTGGAGCGGCTCTCGGTGGTGCTCTCCCAGCAGGAGCCCGGCAAGCCCCTCTCGCCCCAGGCCCAGGCCCAGGTCAAGGCCCTGGTGGACGCCTATCCCGGGGCCCTGCCGCCCTCCTTGGTCAAGACCTTGACCACGCCGGGGCTCACGGCCTCGGCCCTGAACGCCGACGCGCTGAAAGCCTACGAAGACTCCACCCGCTTCTTCGACGGCCAGACCACGCTGAAGGACTTGGTCGAGAACGCCCTGCCCGTCCAGGCCAAGCCCTACTCCTCCTACTCGGACAAGGTGTACTTCGACGACTCCGAGAAGCGCCTGGGCGGCATGCTGCGCACCGCGGTGCAGGGCGAGCTGGCCAAGAACCCCGCGGGCCAGGAGCTCCTGGACCATTTCCGGAACAAGAAGGGAGAGGTGGAGCTGCCCAACTTCCTCATCCTCAACATCGACCCCAAGGCCATGGCCAGCTACAGCTCCTCCAACAAGGCCGTGACCTTCAACCAGAAGCTCATCGTGGAGGCTTTGGCGCAGGAGCTCCCGAAGGACAAGCAGGCCGCCTTGCGCAAGGAGCTGGCCGACTCCCGCAAGTTCGCGGCCTACCTCCTCGCGCACCCCGAGGGCCTCCAGAAGTCCGTGGCGGCCAACGGGACCACCTTCCTCCACGAGCTCACCCACGCCTGGCAGGACCGGCGCGACCGCCTCATGGTGGAGGTCAACCGCGGCAACATGCCGGGAGTGATGTTCCTGGAGAACGAGCACGAGGCCTTTCTGGCTGAGATGCGCTGGCTGCACGCCCGGCTCATCGCGGACCCGGCCGGCTCGGCCAACGAGGAGATGCTGGAAAGCTACCGTCAGTTCATCGTCAACCCGGACCTCTGGCGCAACGATATCAGCCAGCGCTACCTGGCCAACTGGCCCCAGTTCGCCGCGACTCTTCCCACGGCTCAGGACCTGCAGAAGCAGCGCATCAGCACCGCACGCAGGCTCATGGGCGAGGGGCTCTACCAGCGGGTGGTGCAGGGGTTCAAGGTCCTGGTCATGGAGCGGGGCACCCAGGAGATGCGGACTGTGGAGTCGGCCAACCGCAAGCGCGTGGCCGAGTTCGACAAGACCCGGTACCCGGCCATGCGCGCGGAGGGCATGCGGGCCCTGGCCGAGCTCTATATCGCCCAGGCGGAGAAGGCCAAAGGGGCGGGCGACCGCGAGGAGGCCCTGGACACGGCATGGGCCTACGCCCTGCAGCTCAAGGACGAACCGCTGACCGCCCGCATCGAGGCCTTGCGCGCCAAGAAGAAGGGGCGCGGCCGATGAAGCCCGCACGCCTGGCCTTGGCCGCCTGCCTGTGCCTGGCGGCCTGCTCCCGCAAGGCCCCGGCTCCTGCGGAGCCCAAAGGAGAGCGTCCCGCCATGGCCATGTACGAACACCCGCAGCGGCTCTTCGCCTGCCAGGCCCCCCCGGATTGGCGGGTGCTGGAGGACCAGGGCGGCTCCCAGCGCGCCACCTTCCTGGGACCGGCCGGAGGCAAGGCCCCGTTCTCCGCCTCCATCAGCATCTTCGAGTACGCCGCGGGCGGAGCTTTCGCCGCGCCGCAGGATTATGCCCGGGCCCAGGCCACGGCCGGGGCCGCCACCGAGCTCAAGCCCAGGGCCTGGAAAGGCGGGCAGGCTTTCGAGTTCAGTCAGGTGCGCAAAGGGCCCAAGGTCGGGGCCCAGAAGCCGGAGTCCCGCGAAGAGCTCACGGTGCTCATCCCGGCGCGGGGCGGCTTCTTCGCCTTGGTGCACTCCGCGCCCGAGGGCGGCCTGGCGCAGACCGCGCCCGAGTTCGAGGCCCTGCTGGACAGCTTCCGGCCGGCGCCCTAGCTAGCTGTAGCAGCCGATGGAGCGGGCGATGACCAGGCGCTGGATCTCCGAGGTCCCCTCGCCCACCTCGAGCAGCTTCTGGTCGCGGAATAAGCGCTCGATCTGGAACTCGCCCATGAAGCCGTACCCGCCGAAGAGCTGCAGCCCGTGCGTCACGCACAGCCGCGCCACCTCGGAGCAGTAGAGCTTGGCCATGGCCGACTCCCGGGCGTAGGGCCGCTTCTGGTCCTTGAGCCAGCAGGCGTAGTAAAGGAAGAGCCGCGCGTGCTCGATCTGCGTGGCCATGTCCGCCAGCTTGAAGGCGTTGGCCTGGAAGGTGGCGATGGGCGCGCCGAACTGCTTGCGCTGCTTGGCGTACTCCAGGGCCAGCTCGTAGGCGCCCTGCGCGCAGCCCAGGCCCATGGCCGCGATGGACAGCCGCCCCGCGTCCAAGGTGCCCAGCATCTGCTTGAAGCCGTCTCCCGCCTTGCCCAGGACCTGGCCGTCCGGCAGCTTGACCTTGTCGAAGTAGAGCTCGCCCGTGTCCGAGGCGCGCCAGAGCATCTTGTCGTGCATCGGCTTGGTGCTGTAGCCCGGGGTCCCCTTCTCGAGCAGGAAGCAGGTGTACTCCTTCTTGCCGTCCCCCCGCTTGCCGCTGACCGCCTGCACGGTCACGCCCAGTGAGCAGTCCACGCTGGCGTTGGTGATGAACATCTTCGCGCCGCTCAGCTGCCAGCCGCCGTCCACCTTGACCGCCTTGGTCTGGGTGCCGCCCGCGTCCGAGCCCGCGTCCGGCTCGGTCAGGCCGAAGGCCCAGATATGGTCGCCCGAGCAGAGCCGGGGCAGGTACTTCTTCTTCTGCTCCTCGCTGCCGAAGTCG
>JAQUNT010000230.1 GCA_028717525.1 Elusimicrobiota bacterium | reverse complement strand
TGTTCTACTCCCCCCCGGGCCTGGGCAAGACCACCTTGGCCAACATCATGGCCCGCGAACTGGGCGTCAACCTGCGCACCTCCTCGGGGCCCATCCTGGAGCGCGCCGGCGACCTGGCCGCCGTGCTCACCGACCTAGTGGAGGGCGACGTCTTCTTCATCGACGAGATTCACCGCCTCAACCCGCTCGTGGAGGAGGCCCTCTACCCGGTCATGGAGGACTTCACCTTCTTCATCTCCACGGGCAAGGGTCCGGCCGCCTCCACCATGAAGCTGGCCATACCGCGCTTCACCTTGGTCGGGGCCACGACCCGGGCCGGCCTGCTGACCGGCCCGCTGCGGGACCGCTTCGGCATCATCGGCAACCTGGGCTTCTACGAACCCCGGGAGCTCGAGGCCATCGTCCAACGCTCGGCGGGCATCCTCGCGGTCCGCACGGAACCAGAAGGCGCGCGGGAGATCGCCGGCCGCTGCCGGGGGACTCCCCGCATCGCCAACCGCCTGCTGCGCCGGGTGCGCGACTTCGCCCAGGTGAAGGGCGAGGGCATAATCACGGAGAAGATAGCCAATTATGCCCTCGACTGCCTGGAAGTCGACGCCGCGGGCCTCGACGCGGCCGACCGTAGGCTGCTCTGCGCCATCATCGACAAGTTCGGCGGCGGGCCCGTGGGCGTGGAGAACCTCGCCATCGCGGTGAGCGAGGAGGTGGACACCTTGACTGACGTGACCGAGCCCTTCCTCATCCAGTCCGGGCTCATCGCGCGCACCCCCCGCGGCCGGGTGGTCACGGCCCAGGGTTATTCTCACTTGGGGCGCAAGGCTCCCCGCAAGGAGCCCGAGCTGCCCGGCATCGGGTGATGAGCCCCGCCCTGCTGCTGGCCGCGCTCCTGGGCGCCGGCGCCGCCGCGCCGGCGGCGGCCGCCTACAACGAGCGGCTCATCCAGATCGGCGTCCTGCACGGCGTGCGGCTCCTGACCGTCAAGCCCGAGGGGATCTACACTCTGCTCGACGCGGCCGGCCGCTGGCAGGAGGAGCTCCTGCCTTACAAGGACTACCGGGTCACGATCGACGGCAACGGGATGGTCTTCGGCCCCTACCGCATGCAGGGCGCGGCGCGCCTGGTCTCCCGGGACCCCGGGGCCACGGTGCTGGCCGGCCCGGGCCGCTACCGCGGCAGCCTCATCGTCAGGCCTGCCGCCGGCGAGAGCCTCTCGGTGGTCGCCGAGATGGGCGAGGAAGAGTACCTGCTCGGCGTGCTGCCCCGCGAGATGGAGCCCGGCTGGCCCCGGGAGGCGCTCAAGGCCCAAGCCGTGGTGGCCCGGACCTTCGCCTACTACCACCTGGGCAAGTACCGGAAGTCCGGCTTCGACCTGACCTCGGACACGCGCTCGCAGGTGTACGGCGGCGTGGGCGCCGACACCGAGGCCGTGCGCCGCGCCGTGGCCGAGACCCGGGGCGAGGTCCTGGGCTTCAAGGGCCAGCTCCTCGACGTCTACTACCACGCCTGCTGCGGCGGCCATACCGCGGACTACGGCCAGGTCTGGGGCAGCGGCTACGCGCCCGCCCCCCTGCGCGGGGTCAAGGACAAATACTGCCCCAAGTCCCCCCTCGGCCGCTGGAGCGTGGTCATCCCCAAGGCCGAGGTGGTCTCGGCCCTGCAGACCCGCCGCATGATCGGGGGCAGGCTGCGCGGCCTGCGCATCGGCCGGCGCGACCGAGCCGGCTACGTGCGGACCCTCAAGGCCGACATCGGCGGGGAGTCCGTGGTGGTGGGGGCCGAGGCCTTCCGTAAGGCCGTGGGCCCCACGGTGCTGCGCAGCCTGCGCCTGCACTCGGCCAAGCTCCGACGCCAAGGCGTGGAGTTCACGGGCACCGGCTCGGGCCACGGGGTCGGACTCTGCCAGTGGGGCGCCAAGCTCCAGGCCGAGGCCGGACGGAACTACGAGAAGATCCTGCACTACTACTTCCCCGGGTCCACGCTCTCGGTGGTGGACGAATGAACGAGCGCCGCGCCTTCGGCGCCGGTTCCGTTGGGGGTGGCCTCCCGTTATCGGACTACGACTTCCCCTTCCCGGAGGAGCTGGTGGCCACGGCCCCCGCCGAGCCCCGCGACTCGGCCCGCCTGCTGGTCCTGGACCGGGCCGCGGCGCAACTGCGCCACCTGTCCTTCCGGGAACTTCCCGAGCTGCTGGCGCCGGGAGACTGCCTGGTGCTCAACGAGACCAAGGTCCTGCCCTGCCGGCTGCTGGGCCGCAAGGCCACGGGCGGCAAGGCCGAGCTGCTGCTGGTGCGCGAACTGGAGCCCGGGCTCTGGAGCGCGCTGGCTTCGGGGCTCAAGGCCGGGATGGGCCTGGCCTTTCCCGGAGGCGCGGCCGCGGAGGTGGAGGGCCTCAACGAGGACGGGGAGTACCTCTGCCGCTTCGACCGCGAAGACCTGCCCGTCTACCTGGCCCAGCACGGCCACGCGCCCCTGCCGCCCTACATCCTCAAGCGCAGGCGGGCGCCGGACCCCTGCGACCGGCAGCGCTATCAGACCGTCTACGCCTCGGCGCCGGGCTCCATCGCGGCGCCCACGGCCGGGCTGCATTTCACGGAGGGGCTCATCGCGGAGCTGCGGCGCCGGGGAGTGGACTTCGCCAAGGTGACTCTGCATGTGGGCCGCGGCACCTTCCGGCCGGTGACCGCCGCGGACGCGCGCCGCCACCCCATGCTGCCCGAGCACTTCCACATGGCCGCGGCGCAGGCCCAGACGGTGGCGCGCGCGCGGCGCGCCGGCGGCCGGGTCGTTTCCGTGGGCACCACGAGCACCCGGGCCCTGGAGACCCTGGCCCGCCAGCCGGGCGGCTTCGGGCCCGGCGAGGGCTGGACGTCCTTGTACATCTGCCCGGGGCACGACTTTCTCGTCGTGGGCGGGCTGATCACGAACTTCCATCTGCCCAAATCCACGCCGCTCCTGCTGGCCGCGGCCTTCGCCGGCCGCGAGCGGCTGCTGGGCGCGTATCAGGAGGCCTTCCGCGAGCGCTACCGCCTCTATTCCTACGGCGACGCCATGCTGGTGCTCTGAGGCCCCGCCTAGGACAGGGGGGCCAGCCGGGACACCTTCTCCAGCAGGACGGGCATGTCGAAGGGCTTGTTGAGCCGTTCCTCGCAGGGGATGGCCGCGCAGACCTCCGGCGGCAGCATGGCCGCGCTGGCCGAGAGCAGGATGATCGGTATGCCCTTGGGGGCCGGGTCGGACTTCACGGTCCGGCAGACCTCGTCCCCGGCGATGACCGGCAGGAAGTAGTCCATGATGATCAGGTCGGGCTTCTCCGCGCGGATGCGGGTCAGGGCCTCCCGTCCGTCCCCGGCCGGGGTGACCAGATAGCCCATCCTGGTCAGCTTCAAGGACACCAGGTGCAGGGTGTCCGGGTCGGCGTCGGCGCAGAGTATCCGGGTCGGCATGTCAGGCGCTCCCGGATGCGACCGGCAGCGTGAAAAAGAACGTGGTCCCGTGCCGGGAGTCCAGCCCGATGTTCCCGCCGTGGTTCTCGATGATGCTGCGCGAGATGGCCAGCCCCAGCCCGCTGCCTTCCTTCTTGGCGCTGATGGAGGTGATCTGGGAGAAGCTCTTGAACAAGGCGTCCAGGTCCTCCTTCTTGATGCCGGGCCCCTCGTCCTGCACCGCCACCCGGACCTGCCCGTCGTGGAGGCCGCTCCGGATCGTCACCTCGCCGCGCTCCGAGAACTTGACGGCGTTGTTGAGCAGGTTGACCACGACCTGCGCGATCTTGTCCTTGTCGCAGTCCACCAGAGGCAGGCCCTCGGCCAGGTCCAGGGCCAGTTCCAGGCCCTTGGCCTGGGCGACCGGCGCGAAGGCCTGCGCGGTCTCCGCGACCAGGGCGTTGATGTCCGTGGGCTTCTTGAAGAACGGCATGCGCCCGGAGTCCAGCTTCTGGAAGTCCAGGACGTCGTTGATGAGGCGCGCCAGGCGGTCGACGTTGCGCTTGGCGATGGTGAGGCAGTCGCGCTGCCCTTCGCTGGGAGTCCCCTCCGAGCCGTCGAGGACGCTGTCAATGCCCAGCTTGATGCAGGTCAGCGGCGCGCGCAGCTCGTGGGCGACCACGTTGACGAACTTCACCTTGATCTCCGCCGCCTCCCGCGCCTTCTCCTCGGCGCGCAGGCGCTCGCGGCTCATCTGCTGCAGGGATTCGGCGTTCCATAAGATCATGATGGCGAAGATGAGCACGTTGGCAAGACCGAAGAGCGACGACCCCGCGGCGGAGTCGAAGAGCCCGGTGCTCTGGACGAACAGCCTGACGGCGGCCAGGCTGGTGGGGATGATGATCATGGCCGGCAGCAGCAGGCGCACGCTCGAGCCGCCCGGCCCCTCGCTGCTCATGATGGCCATGATCCCCCGCTGCGGCCGGGCGCAGAGGATGCCCAGGTTCAGGACGGCGAAGGCCAGCGCGATGTTGAGCTCCATGGCGTCGAAGAAGGGCCCGCGATGCAGCAAGGGCTTGATGCCGTAGCCGTAGCCGGTCAGAGTCAGCAGGTGCAGGGCCAGCCCGGCCAGGCAGGCGAACTGCGCCGGCCACACGCCGCGCGGCCATTCCAGGTCCAGCAGCAGCAGCGCCGCCCCGCTGAGCAGGAAGCCGAGGCTGGCCAGGGTTTCGATCTGCGGCAGGCCCGGCCCGGCCTGCCAGCGGCCGGAGAGGCTGAGCAGGACCAGGACGATGATCAGCGCGGCGCCGGCCTGCCCGGCGCGGCGCAGCCGGACGCTGGGGAGCTGCAGGACGCCGAGAGCGGCTCCGGCCGCCGCGAACAGGACGGCCGTCAGGGGATGCACGAGCAGCAGGGCCGCCGGGACCCGGAACAGCCCGCAGCTGTCCACGATCCAGCTCAGGCCCAGGCAGCAGCCCAGGAACAGCGCGCTGGCCGCGGCCAGGACCGCGAACCTGTCCAACAGCGCGCCGGCCTCAGAATCGTTGAGGTCC
>JAQUNT010000229.1 GCA_028717525.1 Elusimicrobiota bacterium | reverse complement strand
TCCGCGACGCCGGCTTCGAGAGCCCCCTGCGCCTGGCCGCCCTCAAGCACGACGTCATCCCGGTGGTGGTCACGGACCCGCGAGAGGCCGGCCTGCCCGCGCTGGGGGCGTTCCTGGACCTGGAGGACCCCGAATCCGGACGCCGCCTTCTGGTGGACGCCGCGGCGCCCGCGCCCCGGGCGCGGCACCAGCGCCTGGAGCGCGAGCGCGTGCTCCAGCTGGAGGATTTCTTCGGGCGCTGCGGCCTGGACTTCATCCGCATCAGCACGGGCCTGCCGTACCTGGACCCCATCATCCGCTTCTTCCGGCAGCGCGCCCGGAGGCTGCGGCGATGAGCATCCTGGCCGCGCTGGCGGGGCTGGCCGCGGCAGCCTCCGCCGCCGCGGGTGGGGCCGTGGAACTGACCACGCCCAGCACCTCGGTGGTGCTGGGAGAGCCCGTCACGGTCCAGGCGGCGGCTCTGGAGCCCGGCGCCGCCCTGGCCCTCGACCTGCAGGCCTCCACCACCGACAGCTTCGCCATCACCTCCGTCCGGGAGCTCGAGCCGGCGGGACGCCGCTTCGAGGTCCAGCTCATCCCGCTGGACGTGGGCCAGCGCGTCTTCACCCTGCGCTGGACCGTCGCCGGCGCGGGCCCCGCGCGCGCGGCGTCGAGCGAGCTCCGTCTCGACGTCCGCGAGCCGCCCGGGGCGGCCCAGGCGCAGGACGTCAAGGACATCAAGCCGCCCCGCCCGGCGCGGCCGTTGTTGTGGCCCTGGCTGCTGCTGTCCGCCGCCCTGGCGGCGCTCTGGTACTGGCACCGCCGGCGCAGCCGGCGCCTGCGCGAGGCGCTGGCCGCGGCCGGCCCGCCCCCGGACAACCGGCCCCCGGAAGCCATCGCGGAGAGCGAGCTGGCCGCCCTGGAAGCCTCCCGCATGTGGGAGGAGGACCGGCACAAGGAGTTCTACGGCGCCCTGACGGAGATCCTCCGGCGCTATCTGGAGCGGCGCTGCGCTTTCCCGGCGACGAGGCTGACCACGACCGAGATACACCGCCGGCTGCGGCAGCTCGAGTTCGACCGGCGCCTGCTGACGGTCTTCAAGGACCTCTTCGACCGGGCCGACCTGGTGAAGTTCGCGAAGATCCCGGCCCAGGCCCGCTGGGGCGGCTCGGACCTGACCGCGGCGCGGCGCCTGGTCCGCGAGACCTCGCCCAAGGAGACGGCGGCCGCCGCGCCGCCCCCGGCCGGCCCGGCGGGGGGCCGGCCGTGAGGTTCGCCCACCCCTGGCTTCTGCTCGGCGTCCTGCCGGCTCTGGCCGCGGCCTGGTGGGCGGCGACGCGCCTGGAGCCGGGGCGCCGGCCCACCTTGCCCTACCCGGCGCTGGCCGCCTTCGCCGCGGAGCCGGCCCTGCGCTCCCGCCTCGCGCTCTGGCTGCCCTTGGGCCTGCGCCTCCTGGCCCTGCTGCTGCTCTGCGTGGGGCTGGCCAGGCCCCAGAAGGTGACGAGCCAGCTGCCGGGCTGGGGCGAAGGCATCGACATCATGCTCGCCATGGACACCTCCCTCTCCATGAACGCGCTCGACTTCGAGCCCCTGAGCCGGGAGGAGGCCGCCAAGGAGACCGCCGTGCGCTTCGTGCGCGGGCGCGTCGAGGACCGCATCGGACTGGTGGTTTTCGGCGGCGCCCCCATGCTGGCCTGCCCCCTGACCCTCGACTACGACGCCCTGATCGAGCGCATCCAGGGCCTCAGCGCCGGCATGACCGGGGCGGACGGCACGGCGCTGGGCGAAGGCATCATCTCCGCCCTCAACCATCTCAAGGCCGGAACGGCCAAGACCAAGATCATCATCCTGCTGACCGACGGGCGCGGCAACGTGGGCCTCGACGGGGCGACCGCGGCCAAGACCGCGGCGGCCATGGGCGTCAAGATCTACGCCATCGGCACGGCCAAGCGGGGAGAGAGCATCCTGCCCCTGGACGACCCGAACCTCGGCCGGGTCATGGTCCGCATCCAAGAGGACCTCGACGAGGAGGGCCTGCTCAAGGTGGCCGGCCTCACCAACGGCAAGTACTGGCGCGCCACCAGCCTCTCCGAGTTGCGCGCCGTCTATTCCCAGATCGACCGTCTCGAGAAGACCAAGGTCAAGCTGGCCGAGATCGTCTCCCGCGCGGACCTCTACGGCCTGCCGGTGCTGGCCGCGGCGCTCATCCTCCTGGCCGAGGCCGCCCTGGCGCAGGGCTTGCTCCTGAGGTGGCCGTGAATCCGATGGGGGCGCCGGGCGCAGGATTTTCTAGACTATAACAGGACTCCATGTTCAGGAACCCTTGGTACTTGGCGGGGCTGGCGCTCGCGGTCGGGGCCGCGGCGGCCCTCCACTTATGGGCCGAGGCCCGCCGCCGGGCGGTCGCCCGGGCCCTGGGGGACGCCGGCACGCTCGCGCGCCTGATCCCTCCCGAGACCGCGGGCCGGCGGCGGCTCAAGTCCGCCCTGCTCCTCGCGGGCCTGGCCCTGGTCTTCGTAGCCCTGGCCGGGCCGCAATGGGGGGTGGAACTGGTCAACACCCGCTCGGACGCGAGGCAGGTCTTCATCGCCGTGGACACCTCCCTGTCCATGACCGCGGAGGATGTCTCGCCCAACCGCCTGGAGAAGGCCAAGCGCGAGCTGGCCCAGCTCCTGGCCTCGCTGCGCGGCGATCGGGTCGGGGTCATCGCCTTCGCGGGAGAGGCGGGCATCTTCTGCCCGCTGACCACGGACACCGAGGCGGCCAAGCAGATCCTCTCGGGCATCTCCGTAGGCGCCGTCCCGGTGCCGGGCACCGCCATCGGCTCCGCGGTGCGCCTGGCCACCAGCGTCCTGCAGCGCTACCCCGGCGGCAAGGCCGTGGTCCTGCTGACCGACGGCGAGGACCACAACACCGACCCCTCGGGCGCCGCGGCCGAGGCGGCGGCGGCGGGCCTCAGGATCTACGCCATCGGCATCGGCACGCCGGAAGGCAACCCCCTGCCCGTCAAGGAGGCCGGCAGCGGGGCGCTCACCGGCTACAAGAAGGACCGGCGCGGCGCGACCGTCATCAGCCGCCTCGGCGAGAAGGCCTTGGTGGAGATGGCGCAGCGCACGGGGGGCGCCTATTACCGCGCCAGCCCGGCCGAGGACGAGGTCGCCGACATCGCGCGCCGCATCGCCGGCCTGGAGAAATCGCAGGGCGTCTCCGGAGCCACCCAGCATTACCGGAACCGCTTCCTGTTCCCGCTGGCCGCGGCCTTCCTGCTGCTGCTGGCCGAACTCCTCGTGCCCCTGCGGCGCGGCCCCGCGGCGGGGACGGCCGCGCTCCTGCTGCTCTGCCTGCTGCCCGCCTCGGCGCCGGCGGCCGGCCGCGAATCCGACCTGCGCGCCGGCAACCGGCTCTACCAGAAGCGGCGCTTCGAGGACGCCCTGGGGCGCTACCGGGCGGCGCAGCGCCCGGGCGACCCCAGGCCGGAGTTCAACGCCGGAGACGCCCTCTACCGGATGGAGGATTTCGACTCCGCGGCCAAGAAGTTCCAGCTCCTGGCCGAGGACCAGAAGGCTTCGCGGAAGGCGCGGGCCGGCGCCTATTACAACCTGGGAGACGCCTTGGTGCGCAAGCAGGACTACGCCGGCGCCGTCGCCGCTTTCCGCAAGGCCGTGGTCCTGGACCCCCAGGACCGGGACGCCAAGGAGAACCTCGCCGTGGCCCTGCGCCTGCTCAAGCACCCGCCGCCGCCCAGACAGCAGTGCAACAAGCCCAACCCGGAGCAGAAGGACGAGAAGAAGGACCAGAAGGACAAGGACGGAGGGGGGAAGAACGAAGCCCCGCCGCCTCCCCCGGCGCCCCGGCCCCTGAATCAGATGTCCAAGGACGAGGCCCAGGGGATCATGCGCTCCGTCGCCGAGAAGGAGAAGGCCGCCAAGAGCCGCCTGCAGCAGCTCAAACCTCAGAAGCGGCCGCCTCAGGAGGACGATTGGTGAGGCTCTGGCTCGGCCTGGCCCTGGTCCTCTGCCCGGCGTCGCGCGCCCTGGGCCAGCTCTCCGTCACGGCCGAAGTCAACAAGACCCAGGTCGCGCTCGACGACCAGGTGGTCCTGGCCGTGACCATCTCCGGCCCCCAGGCCTCGCTGCCGGACCCGCAGTTGCCGTCCCTGCCCAACTTCAGCGTGTACTCATCCGGACGCAGCCAGAACATCTCCTTCGTCAACGGCCGGGTCTCGAGCTCGGTCACCCATACCTTCGTGCTGGTCCCGCGGGCCGTGGGCAAGGGCCTGATCCCTCCCATCACGGTCTCGGCGCAGGGCGCGACGGCGCACACCGAGCCCATGGAGCTCCAAGTCATGCCGCCGTCGAGCGGCGTCCCGCCCGCGCCGGCGGCCCCGGCCGCCCCGTCCCAGGCCCAGAGACGGTCCGGCCCCTCGGCGGGGGGGGCACCCGACGTCCTGGTGACCGCCGAGCTCGACAGATCCCGGGCCTCGGTCAACGAACAGGTGACGCTCTCCGTGAAGTTCCACACCGCCGTGCCCTTGATGGGCAACCCGGAGTACGTTCCGCCCAAGCTGGAGGGCTTCCTGAGCGAGGACCTGCCCCCGCTGCGGCACTACAACATGGTGCTCAAAGGCCGGGCCTACGACGTGACCGAGATCAAGACCGCGCTGTTCCCCCTGCAGGCCGGGCGGCTCAAGATCGGCAACGCCGTGGTGCGCTGCCAGGTCCAGCAGGACTTCAACGCCGACCCCTTCTCCCCTGACTTCTTCGAGAGGTTCTTCTCCCAGGGGGTCACCGCAGCCCAGAGCCGCACGGTCGCCTCCTCGCCCTTGGTCCTGGAGGTGTCCCCGCTGCCCGGCGCAGGCCGGCCGCCCGATTTCTCGGGCGCCGTGGGCCGGTTCACTCTGGCCGCGAGCGTGGACAAGAGCCGCTCCCAGGTCGGCGACGCCGTCAACCTCACCGTCACCGTGCAGGGGATAGGGAACCTCAAAGCCATCGGGGAACCCTCCC
>JAQUNT010000228.1 GCA_028717525.1 Elusimicrobiota bacterium | reverse complement strand
GCCGGTGTTGAAGACGACTTCGCCGTCGACGGTGAGGGGTGAGCCGAAGGAGGTTCCGGAGAAAACAGTGCCGTCGGAGAGGACTAGGCGGGCCGGCTTGGGCTGCCGGTCAGGCATGCTCGGCGTTAAGCACTGGTGATATTGAACAATTTTTGGAGCGGGGTGTCAGCCGGGAGGCGTATTACTAACACCACACTTGCGTCCGACCACAGGCTTGAATATCACCCCTCCTCCTGTTATACTCTCACCTGCCGCGCATCTTACCAAGCCGCACCCAAAGGAGGGCCGATGACTGCCACAGCCGCCGTTCCATCACCCGCCTCTGGGTTCCCCTCCTAGCACGGACCGACCCCACTCGTCCGTCTCCTGGGCAAACCAAAGGCCTCCGCGCGACCATCACCGCCAGGAGACTCAAATGGACCTTCTCGCCGCTTACGGCTGGACCAGCTACTGCGCACAGCAAACCCCGACCCAGGACCCCGACGGCTCCATCCCCGCCCGGATAGTCTCAGAGCAGCGCGGCCTCTACCAAGCCCTCACCGCGCAAGGAGAACTCACCGTGGAACTCTCCGGCCGGCTTCGCCATGAAGCCCTCAGCCCCCAAGAGCTCCCCGCAGTCGGAGACTGGGTCGCCCTCCGCCTGGCCCCCGACAACCAGTTCGGACTCATCCTCCAGGTCATGCCCCGAAAAAGCCGCATATCCCGCGGCGCCCCGGGCCGCACCGCCCAAGAGCAGATCCTCGCCGCCAACGTAGACACCGCCTTCGTCGTCACCACGGCCGATAAAGACTTCAACCCCCGCCGCCTGGAGCGCTACCTCGCCGTCATATGGGACGGCGCAGCGCGCCCCGTCATCCTCATCAACAAGATAGACCTCTGCGCCGACAGCGCCGGCCTCTTAGCCCAAGCCGGCCTCGCCTTCCCCGGCGTAGACATCCATCCCATAAGCGCCCTCCAAGGCCAAGGCCTCGGTCCCCTGAGCGCCTACCTCAAGCCCGAGCGGACCTGCGTCATGCTCGGCTCATCCGGCGTAGGCAAGTCCACGCTGCTCAACCGCATCATAGGCAAAGACGTAGCGCGTCTAGGAGCAGTCCGCCAAGCCGATCAGCGCGGCCGCCACACCACCACCTCGCGCCAGATGTTCATCCTGCCAAGCGGCGGCTTGCTCATCGACACCCCGGGGCTGCGGGAGCTGCGCCTGGGCAAAGCCGATGACGGCCTGCGCCGCGCCTTCGCCGACATCGGATCACTGTCGCAGCGCTGCCGCTTCCGCGACTGCCGCCACATCGATGAGCCCGGCTGCGCGGTCCTGGCGGCCCTGCAAAACGGCACGCTTGCGCGCTCGCACTACGACAACTACCTCAAGCTCCAGAAAGAGCAGGACTACCAGCGCCGCCGCGAAGACCCCGCCCTCGAAGCCCAGAACAAGAAGCGCTGGAAGAGCATCCACAAGACCATGCGCTCTTTCGACAAGCTCACGCGCGGCGAAGAATGAACAATCGAGATACTGCGCGTCTTCGTGAGGCTCCGCCGCCTCCTGGCCTCGCGCCTGGGCCCTTGGTCCTGCCCGGGACTAGGCCTATGGCCCCTGGGAACCGGGAGGCGAGTGGTTTATCATAGTGGGGACCTTGTAATCCCCGGGATCGGCCGGGGAGCATCCACCGCTGGACCGCAATCCGGCGTCACCAGGGCGAGGCTAGGCGCATGCCCGCTCTGGTTTTCTCTTGCGGACCACCGCCCAGCCCCAAGCCGCAGCGCAGAGGTGCCCGAGTGTCCGCCGAAAGATTGCAGCCGCTGTCCTGGGTCCTGCTGGTGAGCTTTGCGGCGCTGACGGCAGGGATCGCGCAGAGCCGCAGCGTAGCAGTCACGAAGCTCCGCGCGGGCACTCATCAGCGCGGGCGCTTGGCGGCCGCTTGCGACGCACAGGCGGCCCCCGCCGACCTGGCGATGGCCTTTCAGACCATCACGCGCTCTGTCCCGGGAGACAGCGGCGAAGTGTGGCGGGATGCCGTCGCGGACAGGTCAGCGGCCGAGGCCAAATAGCCGGATGGGGCCGGGCCAGCCGGCTAGCCGCGGCGGCGCGGATCCGAGCCTCAAGGACAGCGAAGGCAGGACCGCCGCGGCGCTCGCTGCGAAGTACGGACATGCCGAGGTCGGCAGGCTGATCCAAGAGAGATCGCGCGCGCCGGAGTAAAAGGACAGGCCCTGTCCGCCCTTCCGATGCCGGCTTTCAAGCGGCTAATCGCAGCCGTGCTCAAAGAAGGCGTACTTCTGGCCGGCTGGGCAGCTGACGCATAGGCAATCGCGGATGTCGCCCCGGCCGCTGCGCTCTTGCCTGCTCACGCTGCACTCTTGGCCCGGAGCGAGCCGGAGTTCCCGCATCCGCCCCTCATGCACGTAACAGCGGCCGCAGCTGAAATCCAGGCTGATCCCGTCGTCGAACCCGGTCCGGCCCTGGTACCGACAGCCGGTCCAAGGCTGGGGCGGCATCTGCGAAGGCTCCCCGCACTTGTCGAGCCGAGGCTTGCCGAGCATCCGCTCCAGCGCCGGGCCCTGCCCCACATGGTGGCCGGCGCCGTACACGACCAGCACGCGGTCGTAGCGGTTGAGGCCGTCGGCAATCAGACCGCCCACGCGCGCATCCGTGGTCCAACCGCGCGCGGCCCCCACCTTCCGGCTGAACAAGGCCGTGCCCCGCTGGGGCCACACCTCATCCCGAGGGCAGGTCTCCGGCGAGAATTCCTTGCCGTTCTTCTCGCGGTACCAGTCTCGGAAGCCCGGCTCGGTGAAGAGCTGCTGGGGGTCGCTCACGCCGAATTCCTGGCTGAACTCAGCGACGACTCGGGATATCTTCTCCGAGCGTCTTCCGCTGAGCAAGGTGCGCAGGACGTAGAAGCCTTCGAAATCCTTGAGCGTGAAGCCCCGGCCCAGGCGCAGCACCTCCGCGATCTGCTCCGCCGGCATGAGCTCCCCGCCCCAGACCGGGATGCCCAGCTGGTACGCCGTTTGCGCGGCGAAGTTCGACTCTCCTTCATGCGCCCAGGCGTCCACCACAGCCTGGTTGTTGGCGTGCTCGTGGTTCATCTCCACGATCACCACCTGGGGCGGCGGGACCGCGTGGAGCAGGCGGGCCACGGGATCGAAGGACGCGGGCCCATGCTCCGCGGCCAGGAAGACCAGCGTCTTCCCCCCTTTCTGATAAGTGGCGCAATACGGAGGCGCGGCCGGGTAGCCTCCGTCATATTCCTGCATGAGGCGCGGCTGGAAATGGAATCCCTGGCCGCTCCGGCCGGATTTCTCCCGCACCTCGACCTGCGCGCGCCGGCCCTGGCCCGCCTGCTCGGAGACGAACTCGTTGAGCAGTGCCAGGCACGCCGGCCGGACCTTCAGACAGCCGTTGGTGTCGCGGAAGCGGAAGTCCTTGAGCTCCGGCCTGCCCGCGTAGGCCGGGTCTGCGAGCCGGTCCGGGTCCTCCCACTGGTCCGTGTGGATGGCGAAGCCCGACCGGCCGTAAGGGCCCCGATAGTAGCCCGGGGCCGCGGCCAGCTGCTTGGCCATGCGCGCCTGCCCCTCCGCGGAGGACGGCTCGGGCCTGCGCTCCAAGACCGGCCGCCCCTCGCCCTGCGAGCCCGCCTGGTAGCCCTCGGCCCAGATCATGTCTATGGGCATGGCTTGGTTGAGGCGGGAATACCAATGCTTGAACACCCCCGAATAGAGGGGCCTGGGTCCGGGCACCGGGTTCTTGATGCGCGCCAGGAAATCCTCGGCTCCGGCCAGTTCCTCGGCCTTGTCCAGCGCCTCTATCTCATAATCCCGCGGGCTGATATTGCGCAGGTCGTAGACGCCCGGGATCGTGGCCCCGTCCGGCATGTCCATGGGAGCGTAGTAGACCACGGCCCTGCCGATGCGGGTCTTCACCCAGCCCGGCTTGGGCTCGCGCGAGGTCAGGCCCCGGCCCAGCACCTCGCAGCGATGCACTCCCGCGTGCGGGCCCGAGTCGATCTTGAACTTGATGGTCCCGGCCCGGCCCCGGTCCTTGGGCAGTTCGGCCAAGGCGCGCGACACCGTGTCGCCGCGCAGTCCGGCCAGTCCGTTGAGCCCCTGGGCAGGAGCGCTGGAGCAGGCCGCGAGCGCCGCCAGCAGGACCAGGAATTCCGGGACACAATACTTAATTCCGGCAATTATGTATTGTGTCCCCGGATTCATAGCGGCTACTCGGACCAGTAAGACTCTTCAAGGCTGTCCTCGCGCTCGGGCAGGCCGTGGGTCAGGCGCGGAGAGCCCCGCCTGAGCACCTCGTAGCTCACCCGGTTGGCGTATTTGCAGATCTGGCGGACGGAGGAATAGGTCAGGAACTCCTCTTTGTGCCTGGGCGAATTCGGGGCGGCCTTGCGGTGGTAGGCGTTGGCCGCGATGTCGTGCAGCAGCGCCGAAAGGGCGGAATCTCCCGCGCCGTTGGTGCTGCGGATGTCCGCCGGGCCGCCCAGGTAGGGGTTGATGTGGGAGTAGATCTTCCTGGGACGGGAGCACTGCCGCCGCAGCATCGCGCGCGAATACTCGTAGCGGTTGTATTCCGGGATGGACTTGGAGTGGATCTGGTCCTTGGTCTGCCGCGCCTGGCCCTCATCCACATGGGCGCAGAGATAGAGGCCCTGTTTGTCGTGCGTCATCATCACCAGGTCGGCCAGGTCCAGGGCCGCCTGCCCGGCCAGCAGCGGGTCCTCCACGCCGGTCAGCCCCGCCACCTCATGGAAGTTGCCGGCGATGATGTTGACCCTGCCCCGGATGAGCTCGCGCAGGGCGTCCCTCCTCTCGCGCACCAAGGAGACCGTGCCCAGAGCCAGCGCCACCGGGACCCGGCTGCGGTTGGCCAACTCGATGGCGCGCATGGCCGCCCCGTAGATGGGCGCGGAGGGATTGCGCAGGAGATAGGTGGTGAGCACCAAGGCGCGGCTGCGCGCGACGAGGTCCTCGGGCAGGGCCTCGGC